>JAEWMK010000261.1 GCA_023457235.1 Bacillota bacterium | reverse complement strand
AATAACACATTCCATATTAAACATGGCACAACCCATAGCTGTAGCAACACCATGCTGACCGGCACCAGTTTCGGCAATAACTCTTTTAGCTCCCATTCGTTTAGCAAGCAGGATTTGACCTAGCACATTATTTACCTTATGTGCGCCCATGTGGTTTAAATCTTCGCGTTTTAGATAGATTTTAGCTCCACCAAGCTTTGCTGTTAAGTTGCGGGCAAATGTCAGCGGGTTTTCTCTACCTACATATTCTTTTAAATAATATTTAAATTCATCATTAAATTCCTTATCATCTTTATATTTGTTAAATTGCTCTTCAATATAGTTTAAAGCCTCTTGTAATTCCGGCGGAACATAACTGCCCCCATAATTTCCATAATATCCTTTTTGTTCTGTCTGAGCTCCACTCATCTTAAAATCCTCCTCTAAAAAGCAACAAAAGTATTAATCAACCTAAGTTTAATTGTACCAAATATTCAGATAGATTTCTATATCTCTATCGTTCGTGGATCGTATACTTTATGTAATCCATATTTATACAATATTTCATATTTGGAGTTTGAATGATCGAGTTCTAATAGTCTTGTTACGAATAGTTCTATGGATGCTGCAAACTTTCTTTCATCATCTATAATTGGGTCTATTTCATTACAATAATTACACCATAATTCAATGCCAAACCCAACAACATCAGTGGGGTAAACTTCTTTCATAGAATAATATAGAAGCCAACCAACTGTTTGTTGGCTTGAATCGTTGAGATCCTCTATTAAATGAGTCACTTCAACATAAAGTTTTTTTGCAAATTGTTCTTTTTTTTGTTGAAAACTGATAATCTTTCCCATGCTAAAACCCCCTTACTGCCCGCGTATCGTAATAATAACATGAAAATCGAACTATTTAAAGGAATATTTAAAATATTAAGAAATTATAACCTTTCCTATTTCTATTTAAAAAAAGTAGAAAATAAAATATAATAAAAGTAATATCTTTTTATGGAAGGGCGAAAATGATGAGTCAAAATAATAAAGGTATATTATTAGAAAGTGGTACAAACGAATTAGAAATCGTAGAGTTTGGAGTAGGTGACAATAAATTTGGTATAAATGTTATAAAAGTAAAAGAAATCATTAATCCTGTTCCGGTAACAACTGTTCCACATGCCCATCCGTCAGTGGAGGGAATTATTACGCTTCGTGGGGAAGTATTGCCGGTTGTTAATATGTCTACTGTTCTTAATTTTCCACCTTCAAATGATCCGAAGCATGATAAATTTATCGTTTGTGAATTCAATAAAACGAAGATTGTTTTTCATGTACATACTGTTTCGCAAATTCACCGCATTTCATGGAATCAAATTGAAAAGCCAAATGAAATGTATACGGGTTTAGAAAGCCAAATTATTGGTGTTATTAAGATGAAGGATGAGATGGTCCTCCTTTTAGACTATGAAAAAATTGTAGTTGATATTAATCCAGACTCAGGAATAAATGTAGACCGGTTAAAGAATCTAGGTCCAAGAGAACGTTCCAATAAAAAACTAGTAATTGCCGAGGATTCTGCGTTACTACGAAAACTTCTCGAAGAAACACTGGAGGAAGCCGGTTATGGTATGCTGACATTCTTTGAAAACGGGCAGGATGCATTAGATTATTTAGAAGGTATCGTTTCTTCTGGAAGAAATCTTACTGATGTTGTTCAATTGGTTATTACCGATATTGAAATGCCAAAAATGGATGGACACCACCTTACAAAACGTATAAAAGAAAATAAAGATTTGAAGGTCCTACCTGTTATTATTTTCTCTTCCTTAATTACAGATGACCTGCGTCATAAAGGTGAAGTCGTTGGAGCAACTGAACAAGTAAGTAAACCGGAGATCGTGGAATTAGTAAAATTTATTGATAAACATGTTCTTTAAATACCGAATCGAGAGTGCTTCTAGGAGTGCTCTCTTTTTTTGAACATAACAACTAACAAAAACTAATGAAACCAAACAAAAACTTATAATGGTGATGAAAATCACTTTTAAATAGTGAATTGTTAGTTTATGATAGTATTAGATTTTTTTTTGAAATGAGGTGAATAGTTGGAACAGGATTTATTGAAGCCTGAAGAAGTAGCTAGCATACTGAAAATATCTAAATATACCGTTTATGAAATGGTTAAACGCGGTGATCTTGCAGCGATTCGAATCGGAAGGAAGATGCGTTTTGATCCGGCAACGATTGAAAAGTTTAAACATGGTTATGAACAGGTACAACAGATTCAGCCAACAGCTTTACGATCTGAATTTTTTGGAAGTATGAAAGGGCAACCTATTTTATTTTTGGGTAGTCATGATTTAGCTATTGAAGTATTGGCAACCGAAATCAGAGACGCCATTCCGAATCTTCAATTCTTTACTGCTTTTACCGGAAGTATGGATGGGCTTCTGAACCTTTATTTCGGAAAATGTGATATTGCCGGCTGCCATTTGTTTGACGAGGAGACAGGACAATATAACATACCGTTCGCTAAAAGAATTTTCCCGGGAGAAAGGATCCATCTTATTCATTTTGTTAACCGGAATATTGGCTGGATCGTTCCAAAAGGGAACCCGAAACAATTGTCAGGTTGGCACGATTTATCACGAGCTGATTTAACCTTAATAAACCGGCAAAAAGGAGCGGGGACAAGGATTTTGCTTGATTATTATTTGAGAGAGCTTAATCTGACACAATCTGCAGTAAACGGTTATGACGAAATTGAACAGACACATAACGGCGCTGCTTCAAGGGTCGCACGCGGAATGGCAGATTTTGCACTAGGTACTGAAAGTGCCGCTAAGGCATTTGGTCTAGACTTTATCTTTTTAAAAGAAGAAGAATATGACTTTGTTATGAAATCAAGTTTTTATGAAAGCGTCCATGGCCAAGCTTTTATACAGTTATTGCGGGAGCCTGGTATTGTCTCAAAGATTACCCAACTCGGCGGATATGACACAAAAAATATCGGAAAAATAGTGGAGGATTAAGATGAAAAATAGTCTGGTACATATTAACAAATTATTTCTGCTAGTCTTTATGGCGGCAATTTTAGTAGTTTTTGCAGGATGCTCTAGTAATCAAGCAAAACCAGCTACTGAACAAACAGGTGAACAACAAAGAGAACAGAAACCACAAGAAAATACTAATGTGAAAAAAGAATTCGTTTTAGCGACAACAACAAGTACACAGGATAGTGGATTATTAGATGTGTTGGTGCCAATGTTTGAAGAACAAACAGGTTTTATGGTTAAAACGATTGCTGTTGGCACAGGAAAAGCATTAGAAATGGGCCAGAACGGCGAAGCGGATGTATTATTAGTCCATGCTCCTGAATCTGAACAACCTTTAGTAGATAGCGGCGTAGCAACAAACTATCAATTAGTCATGCATAATGATTTTATTATTGTAGGTCCAAAGGAAGACCCAGCGGGTATTAAGGGACTTTCAACATCAGCAGAAGGATTTAAGAAGATTGCAGAAACAAATGCATTATTCGTTTCTCGTGGAGATGACTCCGGTACACATAAAAAAGAATTGGGCTTATGGGAAAATGCAGGGGTAGAACCAAGCGGACAATGGTACCAAGAAACAGGACAAGGTATGGGGGCAACATTAAAGGTTGCATCAGAAAAAGGCGGCTATTCATTAACAGACCGTGCCACTTACTTAGCACTTAAAGATGAATTAAACCTTGAAATTGTACTTCAAGGGGAAGAAAGCCTATTAAACATTTACCATGTAATGCAAGTAAACCCTGAGAAATTCGAGAATATTAATGGGGAAGCAGGAAAAGCATTTGTTGACTTTATGGTTGCATCTGAAACACAAAAGGTAATTGGGGAATTTGGTGTTGAAGAATATGGTGAACCATTATTCTTCCCGGATGCAAATACAAAATAAAAGGTGACTATTTATGGAAATGATTGTGAGCGGTTTGTTAGAAGCAATTAGAATGCTCATAACATTCGATCCTGAAATATATAAAATTACTTGGCTGACTCTGAAGGTATCAGGGTCAGCTACATTTATAAGTCTTATTATTGGTATTCCACTTGGTGTATTTCTAGCTTGGGTCCATTTCCCCGGCAGGAGATTTATAATAAGTGTTGTCAATACGATGATGGGGTTTCCACCGGTAGTTGTAGGGTTATGGGTTTATTTGTTATTAGCTCGAAATGGCCCATTAGGTCAGCTAGATTTAATATTTACACCTACAGCGATCGTCATTGCCCAAGCTGTTATAGCTTCGCCAGTCGTAATGGGGTTGACAAGCGCTGCAGTTATGCAAGTGGATGACAAGATGAGAATGCAAATCAAAGCATTAGGTGCCACAAAGCTGCAAATGTTGTTTCTAGTCTTGCGGGAGGCTCGTTTTTCTTTACTCGCTGCGGTCATTGCAGGTTTTGGTGCGGTCGTATCGGAGGTTGGGGCCTCACAGATGGTCGGTGGAAATATTAAAGGATATTCACGTGTATTAACAACGGCTACAGTAATGGAGGTTTCCAAGGGAAATACAGAGGTTGCGATCGGAATATCGGTGATCCTTATGCTCTTAGCTTATTTTGTTACGTTGGGTTTAACATTGCTACAACAAAAGGATGCAAGAGGGTGAAAAGATGCTGCATTTACAGGATGTTACAGTAGTAAAAAAGAATAAACAAATTGTTAAGGTTAAAGAATTGTCCGTAAAAGCAGGGAAGGTAACTGCCCTAATCGGACCCAATGGTGCCGGAAAAAGCTCCTTGCTAAAAATAATGGCCTTATTGGAAAACCCAACAACTGGAACTATTCACTTTAATGGTTCCCAGGTTTTCCCCGGCAAAGTAAATCTTTCAGACCGCCGCAAGGTTTCCGTCGTGTTTCAACAGCCCTTAATGCTAGATACAACTGTGTATAATAATGTTGCAATTGGGCTGAAGTTTAGAAAAGCTTCCAAAAAATTAATCAGGGAAACAGTTTTCTATTGGTTAAAACAATTTGGAATTGACCATTTGGCAGAAAATAGGGCCAAAAATCTCTCAGGTGGAGAAGCACAAAGATTATCGATTGCTAGGGCAATGGCTACAAATCCTGAAATCTTATTTTTAGATGAACCCTTTTCTGCACTGGATTTACCGACCAGAAGAAAATTATTGAAGGATTTTCAGCAAATTTTAAAAGAAACGGGAACAACGACCGTATTTATTAGCCATGATTATCACGAAGTGAGATATTTATGCGAAGATGTTATCTTAATGTTCGAAGGAAATATGATAGATCATGGAAAAGTAGAGGAACTCCAAATTAAAAGATTTACAAATGATGTTAATCAGTTTTTGGACGAATGGATGACACCGTTAATTGATGAGGAGCGAATGGAAAAGGCGATGACCTGATGGCAGGCTCGCCTATTTTTTATTGTCTTATCTAATTAAAAGTAAGATTGGCCCAGTTTTTTGAAT
This sequence comes from Bacillota bacterium, assembly GCA_023457235.1. GTDB lineage: Bacteria > Bacillota > Bacilli > Bacillales > Bacillaceae_J > Schinkia. The sequence continues at coordinate 12,019 of JAEWMK010000261.1, read as the reverse complement.
ACAGGTTTTGTGTATTTGCGTTTAGATGGTGGGCCTAGGGTGTTATTATCTGAATCAGATTCACGGATACCAGTGTAGCTTTGTAAAATCAGCTTGGCTTTTGATAGTGGTAAATTGGTCTTGGGATTTCGGTATGTTTCATTCAGTTCTCCAAGATGTGGCAAGACTTCAAAATCAGCTTTTTGGGGTGGAATATGGAAATAATACTCACCAACTGAAACAAGTAAATCTGAACGTTGTTGACTATTCTTTGGATTTTTAGAAAAGTGAAGACCTAGTTTTTTTGCTTTTCCATCTTGAATAAGTTTTTCAAGTGTTTGTTTCTTTAAGTAATAAAGAAATTTGGGATTTGGGGCGGTTTTTGCGTGTCGATTCACGATGAAGAGAGCACGGGAGAGATCTTCTATTGAATATTCCATTATTTTGACTCCTTTCATTTATCTTCTATCATTATACACTCATAGATATAGTCAAACAACTAGCAATAGATTTTCGTTGGAAAATTTGTATATATTTTATTAAAAATATCATGACAACTTCATGAACATTTCATTCTATGTATAAATTCATGTGATAAATTCATGGGCAACACCATTAAAAAGATGTTACTATTACGTAGAAATATAAAACACTACTAGATTATTGCAAACTAAGGAGGTACCTGGATGAAGAAATTCATGATCTTTATTGCATCATGTATGCTATTATTTGGCTTATCTGCTTGTAATTCTTCTGAGAAAGAGAGTGAACAATCGTCACAAAGCTCAGGAGAAATAGTAGCGGAATATAATTTAGAGACGAAAGAATTTTCTCCAATGATGACTCAATACGGTTCAAAAGAATCGCTTGAGGCTTATGCCTTTGCTGCGGAACATCCGGAAGTTTTAGATCATATGCCATGCTATTGCGGCTGCTTTGAAACGGATGGACATACGAATAATACCGCATGTTTTATTGATTCGGTTGACGGCAATATCGCTACATTAGACAGCATGGGCCTTGGCTGAGGAATCTGTGTTGATATAGCCCGTGAGGCTAAAGCAGAGTTTGAAAAAGGTACGGATCTTAAGACTATTCGTAATATTGTAGATGAAAAATATGGAAATAATGGTGTTGAAAGCACACCTACACCAATACCTGAATAACATAATGATTGCAGTGGATCATAGTGATCTACTGCTTTTATATTATAATGGAAACATGAAGTTACTTGCAGATGGGAATGAGGATTGATGCAAGAAAAGTTTGCCATAATCGATATTGGTTCTAATACAATGAGACTCGTCATTTATCATAATGAAAGAAATGGAAGGCTAAAGGAAATCGAAAACATTAAAACGATGGCCCGGCTACGCAATTATTTAGATGATCGGCAATATTTAAATAAGACGGGGATGGACATTTTAATAAGTACATTGAAAAACTTTGAGGAAATCACAAAATATCATGACATTCAGAATATTAATGCCGTGGCAACAGCCACTATTCGTCATGCGAAAAATCAACACGAAATTCTTGAGAACATTCAAACATACACAAATTTGGATGTGAAAATTCTATCTGAATTCGAAGAAGCTTATTATGGTTTTTTAGCCGTTATTAATTCCACTTCGATTACCGAAGGGATCACAATTGATGTTGGAGGAGGCAGTACAGAAATCACTTATTTCCAAGATCGGAAACTTATTTTTTATCATAGCTTCCCGTTTGGTGCTTTATCGTTACGAAAGCAGTTTCTGGAAGGTCCCGTTCCGACCGAAGATGAATTATTCCAATTAACTACTTATTTACATGAACAAATCAATAAAATTGATTGGATTAAGGATAAGGTAGTACCGATCATTGGTATCGGCGGAAGCGCCCGAAATATAGCGCAAATTGATCAAAGGCATAAGATGTACCCATTAGGAGGCTTACATCAATATGAAATGAGCAGTAATGATCTCGCTACAGTAAAAGAAAGCCTTATTTCTTTACCGTTTGAGAAACTAAAGTGTGTGGAAGGACTTTCAGAGGATCGCGCTGACATTATTATTCCGGCACTTGAGGTTTTTAATGTTTTTTATCAAATCATAAATGCTTCTTCTTTTATTCTAAGTAGAAAAGGGCTTCGTGATGGTGTTGTTTATGAAGAATTACTAAGACCTTTTGGAATTAAAATGTTCCCGAATGTGTTGGAGGAAAGCTTGTATGAATTGGAATATGATTACGATATTAACATCAATAATGTAGTCCAAGTATCACGTATCGCCATATCTATTTTAAATTCATTGCGGAAGTTCGGATTTTTGTCAATCACTGATATTGAGCTTACAGAAGCAAAACGGGCAGCATTATTATTTCAGTTGGGGCGGTATATTGATGATGAGGCAAGCAGTCAACATACTTTTTATCTTCTTGCGAATCGAACAATTGATGGTCTCATGCATGGGGAGAGACTGCGCTTGGCTGCAATTGCTTCCTTTAAGTCAAAAACATATTTAAAAAATTACCTAGAGCCGTTTGCAGACTGGATTTCGAAAGAGGATTTTGTGGTCATTCGAATTTTGGGAGCGGTTTTGCGGCTTGCTTATGCTCTAAACGAAACAAAACGAAATATAGTGGAACAGCTTGAAATGACTGTCATACAAGAGGATCTGATGTTTATTATAATGTGTTCGAACAATTGGCAGGCTGAACAATATCATGCTGAAAAACAGAAAAAACAATTGGAAAAAGTGTTAAAACGAAATATTATTTTGCATTTTACTCGTGCTTAATCGGGCTCTTGCGCGAGTATATATAAGTAAAGGGAGTTTACAAAACGGGGGCTCCGAAAAATGAAGACAGTGGAAAATCAAGAAATTGATTTAGGGCATCCATCTCTATTCAACAATCGTGAGCTTAGTTGGCTTGCATTTAATGAAAGGGTATTACAAGAGGCAATGGATGAGAATAATCCACTTGGAGAAAGATTGAAATTTTTGGCGATTGTGAGTAACAATCTTGATGAATTTTTTATGGTACGGGTTGCGGGATTGAAGGACCAGGTAAAGGCCGGCTTTAATAAACCGGAAAATAAAGCTGGGTTAACCCCGAAGGAACAGCTTTATGCCATATCGAAAAAAAATCATCAAATTGTTGAATTGCAATATGCCACATATAGGGATACATTGCTGCCATTATTAGAAAAGGAAAATATTTCTATACGCAAGATGGAGGAGTTGACTTCTCTTCAGAATCAATTTGTAGAAAAAATTTTCGATGATCAAATTTTCCCTGTCTTAACTCCGATTGCCATTGATGCCTATCGAAATTTTCCAATGCTTGCTAATAAAAGCATCAATCTCGCCATTATACTTATTGATCCACAAAAAAAGAGTGAACGATCCAAGGAGAAATTCGCCATCGTTCAAGTGCCGGCCGTTTTGGATCGGTTTATGAAGCTTCCTTCCGATAAGGGGGCCGGGGTGTACATTCTGTTAGAGGATGTCATTACCCATTTTATCGGGAAGCTATTTAAAGGCTATTTAGTTAAGCAAATTTCGAAGTTTAGAATAACAAGAAATGCTGATATGACGATTCACGAAGAAGGTGCCCGTGACTTACTAAAAGAAATAGAAAAAGAGCTAAAAAAACGAAAGTGGGGTGCAGCGGTACGTTTAGAAGTTTGTGAAGATTCAATCGACAATACCATCCTTCAGTTTTTAGCCAACACTTTGGAAATACATGAGAAAGATATATATTCTCTTAATGGCCCATTAGACCTGTCGTTTTTATTTAGTTTTTACAATGAAATAATTGGTAATAAAGAACATTTGTGTTATCAAACGTTAATCCCGCAGCCACCTATAGATTTAATTGGGGAAGATGACATTTTTGAAGCATTGACAAAAAAGGATGTGCTTTTACATCATCCCTATGAATCTTTTGAGGCTATCGTAGATTTTATTTCACAAGCTGCCGATGATCCGGATGTGTTGGCAATTAAACAAACCCTCTATCGTGTTAGCGGCGATTCACCAATCATAAAGTCATTAAAACGAGCAGCTAGTAATGGTAAACAAGTCACGGTGTCAGTTGAGCTAAGGGCCCGCTTTGATGAAGAAAAAAATGTTCATTGGGCAAAAGAACTTGAAAAAGCAGGCTGCCACGTTATTTATGGAATGACCTCTTTAAAAACACATAGCAAAATCACTTTAGTTGTTCGAAAAAGAAATAATAATATAGAGCGTTTTGTTCATTTAGGAACGGGGAATTACAATGATGTTACCGCGAAAATATATACCGATTTAGGATTCTTAACTTCAAACAAAGAATTTGGAATTGATGCCACGAATTTTTTTAACTATTTAAGCGGCTATACTGAGAAGCCTGTTTACCATCATTTATCAGTCTCACCATTCGATATTCGTAAAGAATTAATCCATTTAATTGACGAGGAAATTTTATTCCATCACAAATATAATAACGGAAAAATAATTTTTAAAATGAATTCCCTTACCGATAAAGAATTAATTATGAAACTATATGAAGCATCAAGAGCCGGCGTGAAGATCGATCTTATTGTTAGAGGGATTTGTTGTTTAAAACCGGGGGTAAAAGGGGTTAGTGAAAATATTAAGGTTCGCAGTATAATTGGTCGTTTTTTAGAACATAGTCGGATTTATTATTTTCACCATAATGGGGAAGAAAAAGTATTTTTATCCTCAGCTGATTTGATGACAAGAAATATGGTAAAACGGGTGGAAATTCTTTTCCCGATATATGATGAAGCGATTAAGAAAAAGATATTTAAAATTGTTTCAATATTAATTGCTGATAATGTGAAAGCTAGGGAATTGAACGCGGATGGGACCTATAGTTATTTTAAACGAGAGATGGGCGATCCTGTTATTAATAGCCAGGAGACTTTATTTGAAATGGCTTACCGGGTTCTTGAAGATGAAGAGTAGCTAGAAAAGCGGAAGCGCCCGTTTAGCGACGCATAAACTGGAGTCCATCGACTGAGATAAAGGAAACACGATGAGGAACGAATCGATGTTGACTTATCGTAGGGAGGTGGGCGAAGTTTACGAGTCGCTGGGCACTGGAGCTAGACATGGATAAAAGGACGGTCTACTCAGATCGTCCTTTCAACGATTTAAGCGTGAAAATCGTTAATTCGGGTGGAGAAAGAAAGCGGAACGGAACTCGCGTTGTTCCAATTCCACGGTTAACATATAGTTGTGTCGACCCTACTTGGTAAAAACCTTCATAATAAGTTGTTGCCCCATATGGTGTGAAAATTGGACCGAAAAAGGGCAATTGTATTTGTCCACCATGGCTATGCCCTGAAAGCTGGAGATCAGCAGGGAGGTTCCCTATAGATTTAACCAAATCTGGCTGGTGTGCAAGAAAAATCGAGTATACATCACTTTCAATCTTTTGTAATGCCTTTGCAGGGTCCGGTTTGCCGAGCATCCCATCATCAAGTCCACTAATATAGATATAATCATTCATTTTGTTATAAAGCTTTTTATTCTCATTAACAAGCAATTCAAAGTCGGCTTCTTCCATAATCATCTTAATGATTTCAGAACCATAGCCCCCATGATCATGGTTTCCGTATATTGAGAATTTACCGAGCGGAGCCCGTAAATCCTTTAATAATTGAGTGACTTTACCAATTTCTTTATATTTGTTCGGTGCATCTAACAGGTCGCCTGTAAATAAGATAATATCAGGTGCTTCTTCATTGATAAGGTTTACTAGTTTTGAGAATTGGTCTGAAGTGTAGTTGAAGCCGATATGTGTATCACTGAATAATACAATCCTAGTGCCATCGAAACTTGTAGGTATTTTCACTGACTGTAAATGGTGCCTTGTAATTTTAAGTTGCCTCGGTTCGATATAGCGGGCATACCCAAAGCCAATACTGGAAATAAATATTGCACCTAAGCCCATTTTATAAATTTGTTTGATAAATGACCTTCTAGTCATTTTAGCATCCTCAATTTTCATATTGCTCAACCTATCCCAAATTAAAATCGCATAATCACCATTATAACACTTCTTTTAAAATCCACAATTTTATTTTGAACGATTTGTGCAGGATTTTATATTCTTGCTATGGAAATTATAACTATATTCAGTAAAATATAATGGTAATAAGGGTATGGGAGGTCGAACTAATTGATTAAACAATTTAACCCGCCAAGGAGAATTTTAATGGGTCCGGGGCCAAGTGATGTTCATCCGGCTGTTCTTCAATCAATGTCAACACCGCTTTTAGGACATCTTGATCCTGCATTTCTTGAAATAATGAATGAAACAATGGATTTATTAAGACAAGTCTATCAGACAGAAAACAAAGTCACACTTGCGATGTCCGGAACTGGCAGTGCCGGGATGGAAACAATATTTGCTAACCTAGTTGAACCAGGTGATAAAGTTATTATAGGTGTAAATGGTTTATTTGGACAAAGAATGGTAGATGTGGCAGCAAGATGTGGGGCCGAAGTAATCCAAGTGGATGGTGCTTGGGGAGATATTATCCGTCCTGAAAAGGTAGAAGAGGTTCTGCAGCAACACAAAGATATTAAACTCGTAGCGGTTGTACATGCTGAAACGTCTACTGGCGTACGGCAACCTTTGCAAGAATTGAGTGAAATTGTCCATCGCCACAACGCATTATTTGTTTGTGATATGGTTACATCAATCGGTGGAATTCCTACAAAGATTGATGAATATGGAATTGATGCTGCTTACAGCGGCACTCAGAAGTGCTTAAGTGCACCTCCAGGACTTGCTCCTGTTACATTAAGTCCACGTGCCCTTGAAGTATTAGCAAATCGAAAAAACAAAGTACAAAGCTGGTATTTAGATCTTTCGATGATTCAAAATTATTGGGGTGAGGAACGTTTTTATCATCATACTGCTCCAATTACCATGATCTACTCTTTACGCGAAGCCTTACAACTTATTGTCGATGAAGGTTTGGACAATGTTTTTCATCGTCATGCGCTATATGGCGGGGCATTACAGGTAGGTTTAGAAGCAATGGGCTTAGAACTTCTCGTGAACGAGGAAGATAGACTGCACCAATTAACGGCAGTTCGTATACCAACTAATATTCAAGATGTTGAAGTTCGAAAACGATTATTGCAAAAGTATGGTCTTGAAATTGGCGGAGGCTTAGGAGAATTGAAGGGGAAAATTTGGCGGATCGGTCTCATGGGATATAATGCACGCCAAGAAAATGTAACCTATGCATTAGCTACACTCGAAGATGTTCTGCGCGAACAAGGATATCATTTTATTTCCGGGGCCGCGTTAGAGTCGGCTAACCGTTATATTCGCGAAAATGAATGACCTATCAGATTTTTCTGGTAGGTTTTTTGTCGGGCTATTTTCGAATAATTATGTTAGAATAACTTACAGATTCATACATATTGCATATATTGCATACAGTAAATAAAGACGAGGAAGTTTGAGGTGGGATGAATGGATCCATTGGAAATTTTAACAAATAAAGAATCATTATTACCCTTCTATCAGCCCATATTTAGCGCTGATGATCATGAGATCATTGGATATGAAGTGCTTGGAAGAATGAAAGTGGATCAAGAATTCCAAAGTATTGGTTCTTTTTTTGAAGATGAGTCTGTTCCAGATGAGTATAGATTAGAAATTGATGATTTTATTACAAAAAAAGCTTTACAGGAACTCTCAAAATATAGTGATACTACTATTTTTATAAATCGTAATCCCAATCTATTAATGCTTGATCGCGGTGAATCTCTTTTACATTTACTTTTAACCTTTCAAGGGCAGGGTTTCGATTTGAAACGGATTGTGCTTGAGATTACAGAACATAATTTTCACGGGGATATCGAACAGCTTAATCATGTGTTAACTTATTTACGTACATATGGCATTAAATTAGCGATTGATAATGTTGGAAAAGAAGGCAGTAATCTGGACAGCTTAAGGATGTTAAATCCGGATATTTTAAAGGTGGACCTTTCTTTATTAAGGCAGACAACAACGGCTCAATCGTATTTAGATATTTTATATTCGTTATCGTTATTAGCCAGGAGGGTTGGTGCAGCCCTTCTTTATGAAGATATCGAAATGTTGTTTCAGCTTCAATATGCTTGGCGTAATGGGGGCCGTTATTACCAAGGATTCTATTTAGCGATGCCGGAGCAAGCCGTTCTTGATAAAAACTATCGCAAGGATTTTTTAAAGAAGGAATTTCATAGTTTTATTGCTCATGAAAAAAAGAAATTATCGGCGCAATATGAAATCTGCAATGAATTCACAAGTCGGATGAATCAACTGAATGCTAAGTTAAAAACGAAGGACTTTGATCAGCTTTTATTTAATGTGTCACAGGTATTTTCCAAAGAAAGTTTTCGAATTTATATCTGTGATGGCGAAGGATTTCAACAATCAGCCAATCTTTATAAATCACAGGATGGGGAATGGGTTTTACAAGCAGAATATAGGAATAAAAATTGGAGCTGGAGACCGTATTTTTTAGAGAATATTGTTAGGATGAATTATGATAAACGCGGAATTTTATCTGATTTATACAGCGATGTTGAAACGGGTGAAATTACCCGGACATTTTCGTTTCCGATTTCTGAACAATTGTATATCTTTATTGACCTTTCCTATAGTTTTCTATTTGAACATGAAAATCTACTTTAAAAAGACAAGACCGTCTGAATTGAGACAGCCTTGTCTTTTTTTTTATACTATCAGAAATTATGACCTCAAATGTCGATAGTATAAGAAAATGACATCGACTTCCGCCATTGTGGGCGGCAAGTCGTGTCATTCTAACAAATATTGCAAAATTAACTGTCTAATGGTGAGGTTATTTTACGAACGAAAATAGTCGTATCGCGTATAATACCTTGATAAAATTTAAAATATACATTCTACATCGGGAGAGTTGATCAATGATGAAATATACATGCAAGAAGTGTTGTAATATAATGCATAGCTTTTCGATTTGTCCAATTTGTAATGAGGAAGTTCATGTTGTTCCAATTGAAATTAATATCCAAAAAGGAACGAGTATCTTAGACAGCTTACGTGAGGAATAAATTCACACCCCTTTTTTGGGGGGATTTTTTAAAAGGAAGGGTGATTTCATGCGGGTAAAAATCTGGGCAATTTTATTATTGCTATTAGTTGGACAAGTTCATTTTATTTCTGCAGAAAATGTTTCCATGACAAGGGAAGAAACATTTCTTTTTCTGCAGGAGGCTTTATCAGCTCAACTTTCGTTAGGTGATAAGTTTCGTTCAGAAAAAGAAATAAGTGATGTCCTTTCACCATACTTCACGGATGATTACCAAAAACTATTTGTCTCTGAACATATTTTCTCTGAACCTGAAGGATTTATTATGTATGGAACGGACGTATTCGACTACTTTATTCCAATGTATTCATATGACGATAACACAAAGATTATGACCGCTAAAAATAAAATAATCGTTACCGAGTATTTTTTACCCCAACTCGAAGGACCCGTTGTTTGGGAAAAACCGCATTATGAAAGCATCACGATCATTAAAACGAAATCTGGATGGAAGATTAGTGATTATCTTATAAGTGAAGATAAACCAACGATCGAATAAAATCGGAGCCACTACTGCAGCTCCGTTTTTTGATGTCTAGCTCCTGCGGCCAGCGACTCGTAAACTTCGCCCACCTCCCTACGATAAGTCAACATCGACTCGTAAACTCGCCGTGTTTCCTTTATCTCAGTCGGTGTGCTCCAGTTTATACGTCGCTAAACGGCCGCTTCCGCTTTTCGAATAAAATAATCCGCAAGTCCCATCGAGCAAACATCGATATCAAGTTTTAAAATTGTATAAAGCTTATGATTATTCGGAATATTTTTCTCAGATAAATATGCTTTAATTTTTCCAAAAAGATTTTCTGAGATTAACGGTGTAAGCTCCTCTAAAGACATTGCCTTATTTTCCAAATATATTTCTTTGCCGGTTTCCACAAACAACGGTAACCATTTTTTAATTTCGGTATATACAAGATTAGGATTATTACTCTTGCCAAAATGGCCAAAATATATATGAGAAACATTTAATTCTTCAATTTTCTTCAGCGAATGAAGCATATCATCCGGATCAAATTGATTAGGTGATGTAGATGGAAGGAAGAAATCAAATTCCCTTACATCTTGATAATAAATTCCGATCGTGTCACCCGTAAAGATGCCATTGGATAGGCTGTCATGAATGCTGAAATGATGCTTGGCATGGCCTGGGGTGTCATAGAAAGTTAACGTTCTGCTTCCTAATTGGAGTGTTTCCGCGTCCTGTTTCACGATAAGTCGGTCTTCTGGGATAGGATAAATTGGATTATATAGCCTATCAAAATCATCTCAGTATACAGCCCTTGCTCCGGCAATTAAGCGGGATGGATCGATTAAATGACGAAACCCGCGAGGATGTACAATGACTTTTGCGTTTGGACACTCTTTTAATAATAAACCGGCACCGCCTGCATGATCTAAATGAATATGTGTTACAATAATATAATGAATTTCCGAAGGATCAATTTCTAATTTTTTTAATCCTTCTAAAAGATATGGAATAGAGGGGCTGGCACTTGTTTCAACGATTGTCAATTTTTCATCATGGATGACGTATGTACCTGTTCGATTTTCCATACCGAGATCAAAAACATCAAAAAACGAAATATTATCGTCTAAATTTATTGGATTTTTGTTCAAATTTACATCCCCCTTTTAAAAAATATTGTAAGTGATAACAGTTTAGATTGTAAAGCCGGTTGTTTTTTGTCAAAATAGAAAAGTAAAGAATGGACAAACACTGGGATGTGAATCCTAAAACTAAATGGTGTTGAAAGGGGAAGTTGAATGTCACTACTTCATGGGATTTTAAAACGTTTAATGACATTACAAGACGATGAAAATAATGTCGAACCAAAGCAAAGATATTTTGAGAAAAACGGTGAGAAGAAATGCAGTGTAAAGTATTTCGATCACACGAAGATGTTCGAGTTAGAGGTTTATACGCCTGGTGAAAAGCCTAAGACTTATCAATTTGACAATATTGATATGGTTGCAATTGATGTTTTCGAAATCATGAGTGCAGACGAATAGTAGTCCATTTAGTGTGCTCTTATAAGTAGACTATCTCTTTTTCAGAGATGGTCTTTTTATTTGGGGAAAAAGAGCAATTTTAGTGAAATATGTTATTTTCTAATGTTACAATTATAATTGGGAGAATTATAGAAAGCGTTTACAACTTCTAGAAGGGGTGGGGCAACAGATGTACAGTTTTGATAAAGAAATCATCTTAAATACAAAAATTGAAGAGCTAATGGTGAGTTCAGATAAGGTTGCACATGTTCAATTTGATAATCCGCTTGAGCATGCTTTGTTGGTATTAACGAAATCTGGATATTCAGCGGTGCCGGTATTGGATCACTCATACAGATTAAAGGGTTTAATCAGTACCACCATGATTATGGATACGGTGCTTGGAATCCAATCTTTCGAGATGGAAAAGTTGTCGCAGCTGAAAGTGGAAGATGTGATGAATTCCAGTATACCGACTTTAAAAGTGAATCATGAATTTATGAGGGCTTTAGGATTAACCATTAATCATCCATTTGTATGTATTGAGGATGATCAAGGTTTTTTTAAGGGAATTCTGACAAGAAGGACGATTATCAAATTGTTTGCGAAAAACCTTAATAAATCAATGCAATCATAAAAGAATGAGTTTTAGTCTTAAGGAGGTACTGATCTTTGGGTCAAGGGAAAACTAAAAAACCTTTCGTATTAGCAGCGGTAATGCTGTCTATGTTTATGTCTGCAGTAGAGGCCACAATTGTATCTACAGCTATGCCTAGCATTGTTTCTGATTTGGGCGGCTTTTCTTTATATAGCTGGGTATTCTCCTCGTATTTATTAATGCAAGTTGCGACTATTCTCATTTACGGTAAAATAGCGGATCTAGTTGGAAGAAAGCCTGTATTCGTTGTTGGCGTC
>JAEWMK010000260.1 GCA_023457235.1 Bacillota bacterium | reverse complement strand
GGTTTATCAACAGGGACTTTTACTTGAGACGATTTTCTATCCAGATGAGGTTCGTCATGTTGGGCAAGTTCCTGGCGTGGATACAGAAATTAAAGTGGATCAAAAAGAAATGGATATGGCGACACAGTTAATAGAACAACTGACAACTGAGTTTGAACCTGAAAAGTATACAAATGATTATCGGACAGCATTAATGGAATTAATCGAATCAAAAGTAAATGGCGAAGAAATTACAGTACCGAAAGAAGCACCTAAGTCCAATGTTGTAGATTTAATGGCAGCTCTTCAAGCAAGCATTGACCAAACTAAACCAACAAATCAACTAACGCAAAAGAAAGAACAAGAAGAGCTGCAAAAGAAGAAAAAGACGCTTAACGTACGAAAGAAGAAAACGAGTTAATTCCAATGAACAAGTATTATAAACCAATGTTGCCTACATTAGTAGAAAGTGTTCCAATAGGGTCTGATTGGATCTATGAAGCAAAATACGATGGATTTCGCTGTTTATTGTATATTTCAGAAGAGCGGATTGAGCTAATAAGTAGGAATTTAATAAATATTTCCGCCTCTTTTCCCGAAATTTTACAAGATACTAAAAGGAAAATAGATATTTTCGACAAATATAAACCATTAGTTTTAGATGGGGAAATAGTTATATTAGAATCACAATTTCGTGCTGACTTTGAAAAAATTCAAATCAGAGGCAGAACAAAAATTGGAAAAAAAATTAACCGATTGGCAAATGAAACACCTGCCCATTATATTGCCTTTGATATGTTAATGGCTCAAGGGAATTCGTTAATGAATGAACCACTTTTATTTAGGAAAAAACAGCTATCCAAGCTATTTAGTGATATAAAAATAGAAAACAATAAAGCATCAAAATTAATGAATATAGAGTTTTTCAACAATAGTGAAGAACTATGGTCATATATTACAGCAGATTTTGGGGAAGGGATTGTGGCCAAAAAGATAAACAGCACATGGGATGAAGGCGCAAGGACAACGAATTGGCTAAAAATAAAAAATTGGAAAAAGGCGAATTTTATTATCATTTCTTATGAAAAGCAAAATGGATATTTTCATGTTGGCTTAGTAAAGGGTCAACAAATAGTACATGCGGGACTGTTTTTACACGGTATTAATGATGAGGAAAGAATGGCGTTATACAAAATTATTAAAACAAATGCTACAAAAGAAGACACCCAGTTTATTTTTATTGATCCAAGCATAAGTGTGGAATTACTTTTCCTTGATTGGTACAAGGATGAAATACGTGAGCCGCGGTTTTCGCAGTTTCGATTGGATGTTACTTGGGAGGCTTGTACATGGGAAGAAGCTCGGAAACGAACCATGAAGTCGTCGTAAATGACAAGGCAATACAGCTTACGAATATAACAAAATTATTATGGCAAAAGAAAGATATTCGTAAAATCGACTATCTAAATTATTTGACAATAGTTTCTCCGTTCATGCTTCCGTATCTAAAGGATCGATTACTAACGACTATTCGTTTTCCAGATGGAGTTCATAAAGAAAAGTTTTATCAAAAAAATTGTCCCGATTATGCGCCGGACTTTATCAAAACAAAATATGAAGACGAAACTGACTTTATTCTATGTCAAGATCAATCAACCCTATTATGGATAGGGAATCAATCAGCAATTGAATATCATATTCCTTTTTCAACGATTCATTCACAAAAACCATCAGAAATCGTTTTCGATTTGGATCCACCTTCAAGAAAAGACTTTACACTCGCTGTGGAGGCTGCACTTTTGTTAAAAGAGGCGTTTGACAGCTTGCATTTACAATCGTTTGTGAAAACTTCGGGGAATAAGGGGTTACAAATTTATTTACCGTTGCCTGATCATACCTTTTCCTACGACGATACAAGGGTATTTACTGCATTAATGGCACAGTTTTTAGTTGAAAAAGAACCAAATTGGTTCACAACTGAAAGGCTCAAATCCAAGCGAGGCAAAAGGCTTTATGTTGATTATGTCCAGCATGCGGAAGGAAAAACGATCATCGCTCCTTACTCACTGAGAGGAAATGAAGAGGCCTTAGTTGCAACTCCATTACGATGGAGTGAGGTGAATAAAGAACTGAATCCGGAAATGTTTCCGATTGAATCCATCGATGCAAGAATAAAGGAAAAGGGCTGCCCGTTTAAAGATGTATTTTTTGAAGCCAAAAAAAATCAACCATTTCAGGTTGTTCTCGATCACTTGAGGCTGACTTGAATATTAAAAAAAGTAATGTGTATAGTTGTCTAGCTCCAGCCACCAAGCGAGACTTCCTTCACCTCCGTACGATAAGTCAACATCGACTTGCTACGCTCGTCGTGTTTCCTTTATCTCCTCCGGCTCAGTCCAGTCCGAACGGCGCTAACCGGGTGGCTTTCGCTTTTCTTTGTCCAGCTCCAGCGCCCAGCGACTCGTAAACTTCGCCCACCTCCCTACGATAAGTCAACATCGGCTTTCAAGTTCGCCGTGTTTCCTTTATCTCAGTCGCCGTGCTCCAGTTTAGACGTCGCTAAACGGGCGCTTCCGCTTTTCTATTTATTCTCCAGCATTAGGATGATATGAATTTGGCCTTTCCCTTCGATTGCTACCGGTACGCGAAAAGCACGATCAAATCCATATAACTTAGAGGAACCAACCATTACCGTTGGAGGAGTAATATCTATATCCACTCCTTTAGAGGCCACGATTGTACAAAGATTTCCTGCAAGCATATTCCCAAGCTCACCTGTGAATGATTGAAGCATTTCACCTTCTAAAGGCATGCCGAACATTGCTTCCCCGATGGCCCCGAATGTCTTGGCCGCACTTTCTAAAACTAAACGACCTCTTACATGGCCAACCATCCCTATTAAAACTCCAATCTCAGTTTGTTCCAACGGTTCTGTCATAAGTGAAGGTTGTCCAATTACAAGCGGCATTGGGATTACACTTTTAACCGATTCCAACGTTCCGTTTAATATATGAGTAATATTCTCGCTTAAAGACAGTTTACCCACCTCCCTATATTTCTTTTTATGTAATATAGAATAGGTACATGATACCACAAAAATGAATAACGTAAATTAGGAATCTTGTTAATTTATAAAAATTATAATAATTATACAATAATTTACAATGTAATGAAGCCGGGAATCGGTTATAATAAAACTGCACAACAAACCTTCAAAACGTCGCCTCCCTAAATAAGGGAGGTTTTTTTTCGTGACTAAAATAATATTAATTGGAAAATATAACAGTAAATGGATAAAGAGAAGAGGGAACTTATGGCTAGCATTGTATCCGTAGGTCTTTGTACACCTCCCTATCGGATTTCACAGGAAAAAACAGTTGAATTTGTAAGAGAGTTGTTTCAGGATTCCTTTCATGAAATCGAGCGCTTGTTGAAGGTATTTGAAAACGGTCAAATCAAGGAACGTTATTTTTCTGTTCCGTTGGAATGGTTTAGCAAGGACCATTCCTTCGCTGAAAAGAATGAAATCTTTATTGAAAAAGCTGTTGAGTTTGGGGTTTTAGCGATTACAGAATGTTTGCATAACCCAGCCTATTTACAGAAACCAATTCCATTTGAGGATATAGATGCTATTTTTTACATAACCTCCAGTGGTTTAGCAACACCAAGTATCGAGGCAAAAATTATGAATCAACTATCCTTTAGAAAGACTTGTAAACGAATCCCGATTTGGGGGTTGGGGTGTGCAGGAGGGGCTTCAGGACTTTCCAGGGCTTTTGAACATTGTAAGGCATTTCCAAAAGCTAAAGTTCTCGTATTAAGTGTGGAGCTCTGCAGCCTAACCTTTCAAAAAAATGATCGTACCAAAAGTAATTTGGTCGGGAGCTCTCTGTTTGCTGATGGTGTTGCTTGTGTATTAATAACGGGTTCAGAAGCTGATCTTCCACTTAAAGATTCAAGTATAGCTTTACCTAGGATTTTAGCAACACAATCCATGCTCATGCCGGATTCAGAGGATGTCATGGGTTGGAGCATTAGGAATGAAGGATTCTTTGTTATTTTTTCAAAAGATATTCCGACGATCATTCGTACATGGGTGAAATCAAACGTTCAAAACTTTTTGGACGAGCAAAATTTGACTATGCAGGATATCGAACATTTTATTGCCCACCCTGGGGGTAAAAAGGTTTTAGAGGCCTATGTTGAAACCTTTGGAATTGCTAAAGAAAAAATAGACCTTTCGCTTGAGATTTTAACGAATTATGGGAATATGTCATCGGCAACAATTTTATATGTCCTGAAAAAGTTTCTTGAAAACAGCTCTAAAAAAGGTGACTTGGGCCTGGCAGTAGCTGTCGGACCGGGCTTTAGCTCTGAATTATTACTAATACGTTGGGAATAGAGGGAATAACATGTTCTTTTCACTTTTCATATCCTTAGTCATATTACAAAGAATAGCGGAGCTTGGGATTGCCAGAAAGAATGAAAAATGGATGAAAGCTAATGGTGGCTTTGAGGTTGGTGGGGAACATTACAAGTATATTGTGATGGTCCACATTCTGTTTTTTATATCATTAATTATGGAAGTATCGTTTTTAAATAAAGCAACTTCATCGTTATGGATCGTGTTTTTATTATTTTTCACATTAGCCCAGGGTCTTAGAGTTTGGAGCCTTTTGTCCTTAGGGAAGTTTTGGAATACAAAGATCATGATCATGCCTAATGTCAATATTATTTCAAGCGGACCGTACAAATTTATTAGGCATCCCAATTATTTAGTGGTTGTGATTGAATTATTGGTTGTACCGTTGATGTTTAATGCATATTTTACAGCCATTATTTTTACCCTTCTGAATATGGTTGTTTTAAGCATACGGATTCCAATCGAGGAAAAGGCGTTAATCAGGGAAACCAATTACAAAGCAGTATTTCATCAACGGGCTCGATTTGCACCTACGCGGGAACGTACATAGTTTTTTGCGTTATCATTGTCCAGCTCCAGTGCCCAGCGACTCGTAAACTTCGCTTATCTCCCTACGATAAGTCAACATCGACTCTCTTCTTTCGTCGTGTTTCCTTTATCT
>JAEWMK010000259.1 GCA_023457235.1 Bacillota bacterium | reverse complement strand
ATAATCGAATGGACCAAAATGCTCAAAGCTTGCGTCAGGTACGGTTGGTAGTCCATTAGTTACGGTATGGCATGATGAAACGACAAACATTTACGTTACTGTTGAATCAAGCAGCAATCTCGAATTTGCAATGAAACGCCCATTAACAAGTGATTATCTAGGTGAACAGCTAGGCCGCTTAGGTGGAACCATTTTTGAGTTAACCAGCGTTGATGCAAGTTTTAATGGGGATGTCATTGTTCCAGTAAAAGAATTAAACCAAATGCGAAGAGAGGCAGTCGAGGCGCTTTTGGCATTAAGGCAAGCACCACCTCGTTATACGAAGAACGATGTAAAAGTGATCTCAAAGTCTAAAAAAAGATCAAATAAGAGTAAGCAATTTTCCGAAAATCCAAATCTAATTGCCCTTTGTAGGACAATGGAGCAGATTGAGGCTGCTTGTCAAACCGATATTGACTTCATTTATGCTGACTTTGAATTTACAACGGACTATCCAAAGGCTGTGAAAGCTGCTAGAGCTAACAACAAGCCGATAGCACTAGCTACACCTAGAATTCATATGCCTGGTGAAAATGCGATTTTAAACGGCTTAATTAAAGCTGAACCAGATGCGATTTTGGCAAGAAACTTGGCTGCAGTTCAATATTATATGGATCAAAATCTATCAATACCAGTTATTGGTGATTTTTCTTTAAATATTGCGAACTCAAAAGCTGTGGATTTATTTTTGGGACGAGGCTTATCAAGAATTACGCCATCTTATGATTTAAACATTCAACAGATGTTTGATCTATTAGAGAATTCACCAACAGCAAATATTGAGGTTGTCCTCCATCAGCATTTACCGATGTTCCACACTGAGCATTGCGTTTATGCCACATTTTTAAGTGAAGGAACTGATTTCACAAATTGTGGACGACCTTGTGAGCAGCACCGTATTTCGCTTGAAGACCGAATTGGGATGAAGCATCCGGTTCGAGTTGATATTGGCTGCCGCAACACCGTGTATAATGCGATCGAGCAATCCGGTGCAGAATATCTAGCAAATTTCCTAAATGAAGGAATTCAGCATTTTAGAATAGAGTTTTTAGAAGAAGAAGCCGAAAAGGTCCAAGAAGTAATCCAGCTTTACCGTGAAGCACTTGAAGGAAAAAGAACTGGTACAAGTGTATGGAAGTCACTAAAAGCTACAAATCAATTAGGTGTTACGAGAGGCCAGTTAATTAAAAAATAAAGGGGAATTTAGAATTCCCCTTTGATTTTGCTGTCGAAAAAACTCGATTTCGACACCTAAATATGGTATTTAAGGAAAAATTCTTAAATTAGTCATACACTTTTTCGGAAAATGTATTACTATATATAGTAGAGTTTATATTTTTACTAATTTAATTTCGCATACATATTGACAAACTGTAAAAGATAAACAAAATGATGCTTTCCTATTCCAATTACTGCACGATACGACAGAAAGTTAGGTGCTTTGCCGTGCGAGTATTAATATTTAGTGGTGGAAATTTGAATACTTGGGCCCTTTCGAGTATAAAGGAGGAGGATTACATTATCGGAGTCGATCGCGGTGCCTATTTTCTATTTTCTCATGGGATAGTAATGGACATTGCAATCGGAGATTTTGATTCCGTCACAAAGGATGAAAAAGAACGTATTGTGGCAAATACGAAAGAAATGATTTCCTGTGATGCCTTTAATAAAAATGAGACTGATACGGAGATGGCGTTTAACTTTGCACTAAATAAACAACCTCAAGAAATCGTGCTATTTGGTGTTTTAGGAACCCGTTTCGATCATTCGATTGCCAACATTCAACTATTATACAGCGGATTAAATGCGGGGATTGACTGTAAAATCGTCGATGAGAGGAACGAAATTCAACTCGTTACTAGTCAGCTTGTCATACATAAGAATCGATTCAAGAACGTTTCTTTACTGCCCCTAACCTTTGAGGTAAGCGGGGTAACATTGGATGGATTTATTTATCCCTTGACTGATGCGACGATCAGAATAGGGGAATCCATTGGAATTAGCAATAAATTAAAAGATGAAATTGGCAAAATTACGGTGGAATCTGGAGTTTTGCAAGTGATAAAAAGTAATGATTAATAAAAATTTATAAAGGATGTGCGGTTGCAATGACAAAAAGAATTAGTGAGTTATATGAACATGAATTAATTGAGATGGCGAAGAAAAATTTACAAAAAGAGCAAATAAAAAGAGAATGGTTTAGCCGTTGGGGATTGGAATTTCCAATGATTCGTACAGCATTTGGTGTAAAAAAATATGGTGAAGATTTTTCAACTAAAAATGAAATGAAAAGCAAAGAATTTGTTGCGATATAATAGAAAAGCGGAGGCGCTCATCGACGAGGCTTCCGCTTTTTTGTTTATGAACAATATTGTTGGTTGGTATTTCTGAACGAGCCTTTGCTCTTGCACTTTAGAGCAACAGCGAAGTGAAGGAATGCCAACCGACAATTCTCATACTTGGTTGGGAGCATTCACTTATGTTTGTTTTGTGTAATTTTTATTTATACATTTCAGCAACTTGCTTTTGAATATCTTTATTTTCCAAGTATTCATCAAAAGTCATTTGCTTGTCAATTAGGCCTTTTGGCGTAATTTCAAAAATACGGTTCGCGATCGTTTGAACGAACTGATGGTCATGAGATGCAAACAGCATGGAACCTTTAAAAGCAATTAAACCATTATTTAATGCTGTAATGGATTCTAGATCTAAATGGTTTGTCGGCTCATCCAAAAGGAGCACATTCGCACCGCTAAGCATCATTTTCGAAAGCATACAACGTACTTTTTCGCCCCCGGAAAGGACGCTTGCTTTTTTCAATACTTCCTCACCAGAGAATAGCATTCTTCCTAAAAAGCCTCTTAGGAAACTTTCACTTTCATCATTAGGTGAAAATTGGCGAAGCCATTCAACGAGGTTGACATCAGCATTTTCAAAGTACTCAGAGTTGTCTTTTGGAAAATAAGCTTGTGAAGTCGTAACTCCCCACTTAAATGTACCACTATCTGGTTCCATTTCACCCATTAATATTTTAAACAAGGTTGTTTTCGCAATTTCATTGTTACCAACAAGGGCAACTTTATCGCCTTTATTCATGATAAAGCTTAAATTGTCTAGAACTTTTTCACCATCAATGGTTTTTGTTAAACCTTCGACACGCAATAGGTCATTTCCGATTTCACGGTCTGGCGTAAAACCGACGAATGGATAGCGGCGTGATGATGGTCTAATATCGTCTAGTTCAATTTTATCTAATAGTTTTTTACGAGAGGTTGCCTGTTTTGATTTTGATGCATTGGCACTAAAGCGGGCAATAAACTCTTTTAGTTCTTTGATTTTTTCTTCTTTTTTACGATTCGCATCAGAAGCCATCTTTGATGCTAATTGGCTTGATTCATACCAGAAATCATAGTTACCAACATAAATTTGAATTTTACTAAAGTCTAAATCAGCAATATGTGTACAAACATTATTCAAGAAATGGCGGTCATGGGATACTACGATGACTGTATTTTCAAAGTTAATTAGAAATTCTTCAAGCCAAGAGATCGCTTTTAGATCAAGATGGTTCGTCGGCTCATCCAATAGGAGAACATCAGGTTTACCGAATAATGCTTGGGCAAGAAGCACCTTCACTTTTTCTCCACCTGTTAAATCAGCCATTTTTTTCGTATGAAGCTCTTCAGGAATACCAAGCCCTTTTAATAGAATCGCAGCTTCAGATTCTGCTTCCCAACCGTTCATTTCAGCGAATTCACCTTCAAGCTCAGCTGCTTTGATGCCATCTTCATCGGTAAAATCCGCTTTCATGTAAATCGCATCTTTTTCCTGCATAACTTCATAAAGACGTGCATGCCCCATAATGACTGTTGTCAAAACTTCATACTCTTCATATTCAAAATGGTTCTGTTTCAGGACAGCTAAACGTTCACCAGGGCCCATGATCACATCACCAGTTTGCGGTTCAATCTCACCAGACAAAATTTTTAAAAAAGTGGATTTACCAGCACCATTAGCACCAATTAAACCATAGCAATTTCCAGGGGTAAACTTAATGTTGACATCTTCAAAAAGTTTGCGGTCCCCATAGCGTAGACTTACATTACTTACAGTAATCATTTAATTAAATTCCTCCAAATATATGTTATCTATGAGATTATACCAAATAAAAACTAATAAAGCGATTGCCACTAAAAAAGGTGATAATTAATGTGTTATTTATGTTAATTATTGTTATTTGAAAATAATTGTAAATCATAGTTTTCAAATTTTTACTGTCATGATGATAGAATTAGTGGTACAATATTAAATAATTTCAATTTAATAATTTTTTAGATAATAGTTGGAGGGATTATTGGTGGCAGAACTACGTAGTAATATGATTAAAAAGGGCTTTGATAGAGCGCCACACCGCAGTTTGCTTCGAGCTGCAGGCGTAAAAGAGGAAGATTTCGATAAACCATTTATTGCAGTATGTAATTCTTATATTGATATAGTACCAGGACATGTTCATTTACAAGAGTTTGGTAAAATTGTAAAAGAAGCTATTCGTGAAGCTGGTGGTGTGCCATTTGAATTTAATACGATTGGTGTAGATGATGGTATCGCAATGGGGCACATTGGTATGCGCTATTCACTACCAAGCCGCGACATCATCGCTGACTCAGTTGAAACAGTTGTGGCTGCACACTGGTTCGACGGTATGGTCTGTATTCCAAACTGTGACAAAATCACGCCAGGAATGATGATGGCGGCCATGCGTTTAAATATTCCAACTGTTTTTGTCAGTGGCGGTCCAATGAAGGCCGGCGTAACAAGCACAGGTAAGAAACTTTCACTTTCATCAGTTTTTGAGGGAGTAGGAGCATACCAAGCTGGTCAAATTGATGAAGAAGCATTAACCGAAATTGAACAATACGGCTGTCCTACATGTGGTTCATGTTCAGGTATGTTTACTGCAAACTCCATGAACTGTCTGGCAGAAGTGCTTGGATTAGCATTACCAGGAAATGGTACAATTTTAGCAGTTTCTCCTGAACGTCGTGATTTTGTTCGTGAGTCTGCAAAACAATTAATGTATTTAATTGAAAAAGACATTAAACCACGTGATATAGTTACTGAAAAGGCTATTGATAATGCATTTGCTTTAGACATGGCAATGGGTGGTTCTACAAACACAGTATTACACACACTTGCATTAGCTAACGAAGCAGGCGTTGAATATTCGCTTGAACGTATTAATGCAGTAGCTGAACGTGTACCACACTTGGCAAAGTTAGCTCCTGCTTCTGACGTATTTATCGAAGATCTACATGAAGCAGGCGGTGTACACGCAGTACTTAATGAATTAGCGAAAAAAGAAGGCACCCTTCACTTAGATACTTTAACTGTAACTGGTAAAACATTAGGTGAGAATATTGTTGGTCATGAAGTAAAAGACTACAATACTATTCATCCAATTGATAAGCCGCACACTGAAAAGGGTGGACTTGCAATTCTATTTGGAAATTTAGCTCCAGAGGGTGCAGTTATTAAATCGGGTGCTGTAGAAGGCGGTATTACTCGCCATGAAGGTCCCGCGATTGTTTTTGATTCACAGGATGAGGCGCTTGAAGGAATCGCTAACGGAAGTGTTAAGCCTGGACATGTAGTTATTATCCGCTATGAAGGACCAAAAGGTGGCCCAGGTATGCCGGAAATGCTTGCACCAACATCACAAATTGTTGGTATGGGTCTTGGCACAAGAGTTGCCTTAGTAACAGATGGTCGATTCTCAGGTGCATCCCGCGGCTTATCAATCGGCCACGTTTCACCTGAAGCTGCAGAAGGCGGTCCACTTGCATTCGTTGAAAACGGCGACCACGTTGTTATTGACATTGAACAACGCACAATGAACGTTGACGTACCAGAGGAAGAGTGGAACAAGCGCAAGGAAAACTGGAAAGGCTTCGAACCAAAGGTTAAAACAGGTTATCTTGCACGCTATTCTAAGCTTGTAACAAACGCGAGCAAGGGCGGAATTTTGAAGATCTAGTTGGTTTTTGATTGCTTTAAGAGCATGGTCCAATAACGACCATGCTCTTTTTAGTTAATGGGCGGTTACATAAAGATAATGGTAGGAATCTTCTATTTAAATGGACAAAAAAGCGATCTGGTTATGGATGAATGGAAGTAATCCATAAGCAAAAGGCCCACGTCAGTGGTTTGGTTATGGATAAACAGAAGGAATCCGTAATCAAAAGGGTCACAGTAGTGGTTTGGTCATGGATAAACAGAAGGAATCCGTAATCAAAAGGGTCACAGTAGTAGTTTGGTTATGGATAAACAGAAGTAATCGATAATCAAAAGGACCACGGTGGTAGTTTGGTTATGGATAAACGATAGTAATCGATAATCAAAGGGACCATAGTAGTAGTTTAGTTATGGATAAACAATATTACTCTCAAATCAATGGGTCTACACTGACGATTTTACCATAGCCATAGCATCCCACCTATTTATCAACATAATGGGTGCCTCTATGCTTACCAATAGTTTTATAGTTTTTGTTAAGAATTTTTCTTATAGTAATCTCAGATTTTATAATCCCGCACCATTCACTAATTGCATTAGTTGTTACTTTTATATCAGGAAACAGAAGCATAAATTCATCTACACCCCGTAAAACAGCTGCTTCAATCTTCTCCCGGAAACCACACTTATTGCACACTATTGTTTTGGGATTAGTAAAAACATCAAACGAACGACAAGATTTGCAGTAAATCCCCTTTTTTAAACCATCATAAGAATAATCCGGACTATTCTTGAAAGGGGAATCTACCTTATGGTTTTGCAGCAATTGTTGGGCCAGCTTAAAATCTCGGTGTTTTAATTTGGCAGTTGTTAATTGTGAATTTAATTGATTTATGAAGCGGTCTAGTTGTGTTGGAAAGACGATAGGGTAATTGGGTGGTGCTTGATATAAGTAGAATTTTGGGTTTATAAAAACAAGCTTTGATGTGATTGGGGATTTAAATCCTAGCTTTTGAAGTTGTTGTTTTAATAATGTCTCGCAGCGGTTTAATTGATGAATTGGATTTTTGCTTTCTTTTTTTCTATCATTTTTGAGAATTGAATACGAATACCAATTATTGTCGTTATCGATGATGTAGTCGTTTTCAAAATTCTTTACATCGAAAAGATGTATTTTTTCGGGGGCCAGTAACAGTGAATCGATTTGAAAATAGGTATTATTGATTTCAAATAATAGATCATTTACTAGAATAAATTCTCCTTGAAGATTTTGAAGCAAGTGGTCGAATTGCACTTCACCTTCGTATCCTTTTTCAAGCGTCCAATAGTATTGCATATCACTTTGGGACAGAGTGGCACGGGCATTGACAAATCTATAAAGCAGTAATTCTTTTGACTCAGTTCGGTGTTTATAAATCATTTGAAATCTCCTTTCTATTAAGCTATCTATTATTTTAATCGAATTTTCATATATTTACCATGAAAAAAATAAAAGATTTCTGCTAGTTAACATAATATAATTATTGTCAACCAAAATAGATAATTAATGATTTTTAAAAAATTAATTTATCATTCTCCAATGGAAATGGTAGAAATAACCACTATTGCAAAATTTGATTATTTAATTTTTCAACATTTGATACTATAA
>JAEWMK010000258.1 GCA_023457235.1 Bacillota bacterium | reverse complement strand
GTTCATTCTTGTGCAAGACACCGACCTCAGTTATTGGCTTTTTAAGATAATCAAGATCATTTTCAACTTGAGATAACTTGTCAATGATTCTCCTAAACTCATCTGCTAAAAACACATCTTCCTCATTTTCCCGATCATATTCAATGTTTTCATAGCTGTGATCGACTTTGTTCAGAACGGAAGCAATGCGATCTTTCTATTCAAATAATGGACCATCTAATTCCCTAACATGTGCGTAACGCATTTAAATCACTCCTTGTTTTTATATAAATAACTTGTCTACCTTCAACAGGAGTACTTACTCCTGTTCAGCTTCACTTTGTTGAATTTCCTGGATGATCGCCCACCCTGCATTATGGAATGCTCTCATTCTTTTTTGAAGCTCTTCTCGACTCATTGGCGGTGGTGCCACAACATGAACTGTTGTATTGCCAAAATTATAGGTTGCATCATACTTTTCAGTTGTTTTCTCTGCCATGAATGAATCACCCCTTGATACATCCATATGCAGCTTTTGGAGTGGGACAGCCATTGAAATTTCACCTACCTTGTTTTTTAATCCATTCGAAGAAATCATCTCTTCTAACCCGTTTACTTTTGCCAATTCGAAATAAAGGAAAATCGTCTTGGTCCATTACCTTATATGCCATTCGTACGCCAATTTGTAGAATTTCTGCAACTTCATGAACGGTTAAAATCAACGGATATTTATTAATATCAAATGGAGTATTATTGGAATGTCTCACCTTGCTTAACTCCTAGCTCTTTTTCGTAAAATCTTTTTGTCTATTTTTGTCGAATATGTGTCAAATGCTGAACATTTTGATATATTTTAACGTAAGTAATTAAATATAAGGTTGGTATGCATATGGAACAATTTAGCGATTACATAGCTCTCATAGGTGTTCTTTTAACACTAATTACTTTAGTAATACCTTTATATAAGGTAATAGCTTTCAATATAGAAAGACGAAAAAAACTACAGTACAGTTTAATAACAAACTCTCCAATAATGAGTAATGAAGGTCTACAAATTTCAGACGAAGTCTTTCCTGATATAGAAAAAAGTAAATTAAAAAACCTTTACATTTTGGAATATAAATTTGAAAACACTACCAAAAATCCAATTACAGAGAATTCCATCCAACAATATTTAACTTTGAAGTTTCCAGAAGAAACAAATTTATTCACCCCAGAAATTACTTATAAAAATTGTAAAAGTTACAAGCCAACCGCAGTCGCAAATAAAAATAAAATCATTATTGAAAAATTCACTTTGAACCCAAAGGATTACTTTACTATACGATTTTTGGCAAATCTTAAAGACAAGATCAATGAAGATGATATAAGCGTTGAAGCATATATAACTAATATCAATTTAAAAAGGATTAAAATTTATCCAACATCTGACCCTGTTGCTGATTTGATTTTTTCGATCGTTTTCTTATCTTCTGCACTTGCATTCTCTATCGCATTATTTCTTAATACCCTTTTTCAAGGAAATGAAGTTATAGCGAATATTGCACTAATCTAATTTTTCGGAGTGCTGTTTTCTGGAATCTACATATCTTCAATTAGTATTGGATTACTTTTGAGGCATTTCAAAAACGCCAAATAGCCAAATTCACATAACTGATTAAATATCTTTAATCGTTTATCTTTTCTCCAATTCTTGTAAAAAGATAGAGGCTTCAAGCCATTTCTCTAGATATATTCGATACAGCGCATCGACAACAAATTCTATAACATATTGAGAAATTGCAAATATCAATAACAGGTTACCTAAGACATTAAAAATTAATGTTTCGATTGTATAATCGAACTGAACTTTATCTTTTGGAAAAGAAAGGAAATTAGTTAGATTGGCTAGAATGTCTGCATTTATATTTGCTAGAAATAGCCCAGCAAATAAAGTGCTGAATCGTACGCTCGCTCTTATACAAATTTTCATTTCCAAAAGCCTGTTTTGATGAATCTTTTTTGAATACTTATCCCTTTTTTTCTGGGCAGTCAATTCATCCATCCGCAGACCACCTAAGTGTAGATGTATTAAAAATTTCTGTTTCCATGCTGAATAACTAACCCTTATTCAGCTATTTTTAATTGCCTTGCTTGTTGTTCAAGTTCACGGATTGTTTGATCAAGCTCGCCAATTGTTAGTTGTTTTGCCTTCGATGCTTTTAAGAAGTTGTCTTTTAATTCTTGCAGCTCCTTTTTGCGTTCATTCATCGGAAATTCCTCCTCTCATTTGATTTCTTCAAGGACTTTCCACTTTCTTAATCATTCATTTTCAAACGTCTAATTTTGTCGAAAACATGAGGCATTTTGTAATTTCATGCTATTCTGAAAATGAGAAAGGTGGTGATATCCATGACATGTCCGTATTACAATTTCAAAGACAGCTTTTGGAGCGGTCAAATACACATCTGTGAGTCTAACAAAAAGGAAATTGACAACAATCATGCTGAAAAATTTTGTCTAACAGAAGAATCACAATGGAACAGTAATCCTTACTACAACGACTGTCCATATAAAGACCGATAAACAGCGCTTTGATTTATTTGGCTGGATAAGTGGCAGCTTATTCAGCTATTTTTAATTCCTCAGCTTGTTTACGAAGTTCATAAAATGTTTTATCAAGCTCCCCGATCGTTAGTTGCTTTGCTTTAGCTTCTTTTAAGAAAGTGTCTATCAATTCTTGAAGCACTTTTTTGCGATTTTCCATTCTTTTCTCCTCCTTCTATAACGTTTTCAAGGATTTCCCACATTTCTGTCGAATTTATAAAGGTTAGGTATTTGTGTCTTCATCACTCTTTCATGCCGGTTGTGCCTGGGGATCTTGCTGCAATATTTTTAATACTTCCGGTGGAATCTTTTCACGGTAGGCAGCTGCTTTAAGTTGAACTGGATCAAGTTTAAAAATTTGAGCAAGAGCATCATTTAGTTGGTCACTTGCTGGCTTGCTTTTACCATTTTGTAATCTACTCAGATATTCTCTGCTTGGCCTTGTTCCAGTGATTTCTCCAACTAAATCGGCAATTTTTTCAAGTTTAAGACCACTGTAAGAAATAGCTTCTGATAGGATCTCAGAATATTTTATTTTCATTATCGTCACCTCTTTTATTAACATTTTTTGTTTACATTTTGTAACCTAAATATATCAACTTTACATATTGATGTCAACTGGTATTCGTAAAATAATATCAACTTTTTGTTTGTTGATATTTTTATATCAATAAAGGATAATAAAAGGAAGGGAAAGGTAGGATGTGAAACGTCATGAATTATTCCGATTTGCTAAAAAGTTATATTAAAAAATCTAGATTGACGCTAGACGAAATTTCTGAAGAGCTAAATAAAAAAGGATTGTCAGCATCGAGACAATATCTTAGCCGTTTGCAAAACGGTAAAAATTCACCCGCATCTGAAGAATTATCAAGAGCAATCGCAGAAATAACAGGCGGGGACCCTGAAGATTTAATCGTAGCTGCATTCCTTGAAAAAGCACCAGAGGAAGTAAAAAAACGAATACATATAGATGATCAACCGAAGGAAAGTAACCCTACTCAAACAACAGATGAAGAGTTAGAAAAGCTACTAGATCACCCAGATATGGGCATGTGGTTTAAAGAGCTAAAAGGCTCACCAGAAGAAAACCGCCAAAAAGCCCTAGACTTCTTACGGTGGCTAAACGAACAAGAGAAAAAAGACAACCAGAAGTAAAAGACACCTAGATGATATACACGGGCTAGGTGTCTTTTATTTTATATAAACATTTATAGGGGGATTCTATCTTGTCAAAAACTTTGCCTAGAGAATACGTTTGGGAATGCGATTATGGTATCAGAAAACCTTTAATACCAATTCTGAAAAAATTACTTAGAGAACAAAATGACTCTCAACTTGAAAGAGTTGATCTTTTTATTAATAACAACATCTATAATCTAGAATTTTTTATTGCCTTTACTTACAGTGAACCAATAGAGGGGCAAATACAAGAAATGAAACAGTTAATGTCTGGACTTAAGCTTAAATACCGGCCCGATTTAACAACAGACAGTCTATTAAATCAGCTAAAAAACAAAAGATTCGATTATATTGGCATTCCTAATGAAAGTGTAGTTGAGTTGTGTTTTCAATTATTTAGATATAATGACAAAGAAAGTGTTGAATCTGTCTTACCAACTATTCCTCTTGGGAAAATGCCTGTTTTTTTGAGCCATTCATCTAGCAACAAACAAGAAGTTGAGGAATTAATTCCGTATTTAAATGCTGCTAATCTTCCAATTTGGTTTGACAAAGTTAATATTGAATATGGAGAATCAATTGTTCAAGCAGTTCAGCAAGGAATTAAGGATTCCGTTGCAGTGATATTCTGGATCACTAAAAGTTTTCTTAATTCTAATTGGTGTAAAACAGAGACTCAAAGTTTTCTTAGTAGGTACAGTGGCAATAGGGACGTTCTTATTATCAGTATTGTAGACGAACAAATAAAAAATGAAGATTTACCTATATTTCTTCAAGATCTTAAATATATTCGTAAAAAGTCAAATAATGATCTTTCTTCTATTGCCAATGAAATAAGTCCAGTTCTAAGGAAATATCGTGAATCTAGATTAAATCAGACTTAACTATTTTTCTGATCAGTTCAATATTTTTTCAAGAACAACATAATTATCATGAGGGATAATAAATACGACGCTTCCAAAATCTCCATAGTGATTTCCTCTAGCCATTAAACCCTGCTCTTCTATATAAAATGGCAGATATACTCTTCCCATTTGAAAAGATAAATGTGGATTTAATGGTGCTTTTATTATTTTAATAGGGTCACCATTAATACCTGTGGTGACTGCTTTCCGATTAACTTCAATATAGTTTTCGAGATTTCTTTCGATTTCATATTGCTTAATAATTATTTCTAATCGTTCGGTGTAATTTGGCTGTGTCATGTTAATCCCTCCATTAATTTTTTATAGATTTACATTTTTATCATAAAATTAATTATATATTTTTCAATTGCTATAAAGGTCCGTAATTTGTCCGTGAATATTAAACACCTCAGTACACTTACGCTTTCAAAGAGTCAAATGGAGAAATACCGCCGAATTTTGACAATAAATTTACACTTTCCGAATAAATTGTCATATTTACCCTTGTATAAAGGAACGTATGTTTGTATAATTAGGAGTGAGGTGATTATATGAGTATAGAAAATTATCAAACTACCCCACTCGAAGATTACATTGAACAACTTTATCAACATCTGGGAATAACAATTCCTGAAGAAATTAACATGCATGATATTGCTAAAAGACTTGGAATTTATCTACATATCGACGTATGGGAAAGCCGGGCAGTTGAGCATCCAATAACTAAATCAAAGCGGATTATTATTAATCAAGAATTAACTGATCAAGAGAGATGGCAAGACTTTGGTCATGAACTTTGCCATTTACTAAGACAATCGGGGAATCAATTAACGTTATCTAAATCATACATCCAGCTGCAGGAAGCAAAAGCCAATAACTTTGCTTATCACTTCTGTGTACCGACATTCATACTGTTGAAATTAGATGTTCCATATACAAAAGATGAGTTCATACATCTCATTTCAAGAACGTTTAATGTAACACTCCAGTTCGCTAAGGAACGATTTAATCGATTTGAAAGGCAGCTAAATGAAATTCAATTTTACGAAGCACTGTCTAAATCTTATAAAGAATCTGCAATTGCAACGGAGGAAAAACCTAAAAAGAAAAGGACACATATGATTTTTTATGATAATGATCCACTGGTTGAAATGTGCCAAAGAAATAAAATTGATGTTCATATTTACGGATATTATTATATGAATTATGAGGAGAGAGTGCAGGTAGTAAGGGAATTTGAAGCTCATATATCTGAAATGAAGGACAACATTATACAGGAAAAGATATAAAAATAAATATTGAAAAGTATGATTGATTTTGAGGATATCGACTATAATGATTTTAAATTAGCGTTTTAAATTGGGAGGGAACTCATGTATAGGATTGACTGGGAAGATTGGCAAGAACATAAAAAACACGTACAAGAGAGGAAAAAGGAACAAAAGAAAAACATTCATCAGCTATTAGAATCCGATAAAAAGGAAATAAAAATGAGCATAAAAGATTTTATTGATATACATGAAGACGACGAATGGAAAATGGATATGTTAGACATTATGGAAGAAGCACTAATGAAAATCGCTGACGGAGAAGATGACCCGAAATCTATTGCGATAAATGCTCTAAAAAAATTTCGCGGTGAAGATTAAAAGAACAACAGTAGGTTTTATAAACCCCTTTATTGTACAAATTAATCAACTGCTAACCACACTTAATAGTTAGCAGTTGATTAGAAACTTTCGTTCTTTAGTATTTGTGTAGAGTTAGTAGAAATAATACCCATGGATTCCAATTTATAAACAATAGAAATAATAATTCCAGGAATCCATCCTCCAAAACTAAATGTACTCGAACAACCACTGCAGCAAAAATGAACATGTTAACTACCCGTTGTAAATCACCCCAAAATAGAGCCAGCAATTATCCAAATAAGAAGAATAGAATAACATAAAATCCCTATAAATGGAGATAGAGGAATGTTATATATTGAAACCTCATTTTGTTAAATAAATTCAAGTAATTTTCTTTTGTTGTATATAAAAACAAACATTCGTATAATTTGTATAGAGGTGGTCTTATGAATGTTGCGATGTATCTAAGAAAATCACGTGCTGACATTGAAGCTGAAGCTCGTGGTGAAGGAGAAACGTTATCCAAACATAAAAAAGCATTATTAAAAATTGCTCGTGAGCAAAATTTAAATATCATAAAAATCTATGAAGAAATCGTGTCTGGTGAAAGCATTATTCATCGTCCAGAAATGGTTAAATTGCTCCAGGATGTTGAAGCCGGCATGTATGACGCTGTCCTTTGTATGGATCTTGATCGTTTGGGCCGTGGTAATAAGATTGACCAGGGCATGATTGAAGAAACTTTTAAAAAGTCTAAGACGAATATCATCACCAGTAGAAAGACCTATAACCTTGAAGATGAATGGGACGAGGAATACATGGAATTCGAGACATTCATGGCTCGTCGTGAACTGAAGATGATTAATCGGCGGATGCAGCGTGGCAGAATTGCAAGTGTTGAAGCTGGCAACTACATTGGCACATATGCCCCATATGGCTATGTCATTAAGGAACTGCCGGATGGTCGAACACTTGAACCTGATCCAGATAAAGCTCAGGTAGTTAAGTTAATTTTTCAATGGTATACCCACGACATTCCCGAAAAGAGAATGGGATCTGGTTTAATTGCAAATGAACTTAATAAATTGGGCTATCAAACAGCAACCGGTAAAAAGTGGGCGAATTGGGCTGTTCTTAGTGTTTTAAAAAATGCAGTTTATGCCGGTCGAATTCAATGGAAAAAGAAAGAAGAAAAAAAATCTGCAGAACCAGATAAAATAATGGATGTTCGAACAAGGCCCAAGGAAGAATGGATCGATGTCGAGGGAAAACATGAACCGTTAATTAGCATGGAAACTTTTCAAAAGGCACAGGACATTCTAGGCGACCGATATCATGTTCCCTATCAAATCGTAAACGGTGTAAGAAATCCGCTTGCAGGTGTGGTTAAATGTGGGTTTTGCGGAGGAGCTATGGTCTATCGACCATATACTAACCAAAAACCCCATCTAAAATGCTATAATCAACCTCGCTGTAGATGTAAAGCTACTAATTTTGAACTAGTTGAACAGAAGCTATTAGATGGTCTCAGAGAATGGCTGCAAGCCTATAAAGCAAATTGGGAAGATTACACCTCACCTAGTTCAACTAACATTGATTCTAAAATGATTGAAATAAAAAAGGCTGCCATCAAAAATTTAGAAAAGGAATTAATTGAACTGGAAAAACAAAAGCATAATCTACATGATCTACTTGAACGAGGAATTTACAACGAACAAATCTTCCTTGAACGATCTGAACATCTAATGAATAGGACAAATGAGATCACTAATGCAATTGAGGAAACAAAAGTGGATATTCTCCTTGAGGAAAAGCGTCAGAAGGCCCAGCACGACGTCATTCCTAGAGTAGAAAGAGTATTAGACCTCTATAGAAAAACAAACGATCCTGCAAAGAAAAACAGCCTTCTCAAATCTGTTCTTGAGAAAGCTGTCTATAAAAAAGAAAAACATCAATACCGCGAAAATTTTACACTAATACTATACCCTATCCTGCCACAGGATAGCAATGACTTCTAATGAGAGCTATAGCAGCTCTCTTTTTCAATAGTAAAATGATAAAATACAGTTACATCAACGATTTCCCTGATTACAGCGCCACTTCTGCCGTGTTATTCACCAGTGATTTCCATGGATATTTACCACCTGTTTACCAATGAGGTAACGTCAAGTAAGTGCATATATACAACGTTAAGGATTTTGAAAAATAAAAAGTCTAATTCCTCCTTAGTTTTATCGAGGAATTGAACATTTAATCTACAACAATAGCGCGCGATTGTTGTAGATCAATTCTAAACC
>JAEWMK010000257.1 GCA_023457235.1 Bacillota bacterium | reverse complement strand
TTTCACCAATTCTTGCTCTTTATACCGCTCCTACTCAAGAGCGGGCAAAAGAGATTTGTTTTGGTCTTTTGAATCTTGGAGGGAGAGGCCATAGTTTGTCAATCCATACAAATGATGAACAAATTGCTGAGGAATATGCACAGATTATGCCTGTATCACGAATAATGGTAAATACATTGTCATCAATTGGGGCTGTTGGAGCAACTACTGGTCTAAAGCCTTCTTTTACACTTGGGTGTGGATCATATGGTGGCAATATAACAGGTGATAATATTTCAGCACGGCATCTCATTAATATAAAACGTTTGGCATATGTAACAAAAGAGGTTCATCTTCCACAAGAATCAGAACGACCAAAGTGTTCTTTAAATAACGAGGGTCATGAAGTAGAAGAGGCTGTTTCAAAGGTACTAGAAAATATGAAGATTGATGGTAAATTGATTGATGCTAAAGAGATTATGTTTCTTGTACAAAAGGTAGTTTCCGAGTATCAAAGGTAGAAAAGAGATTTTTAAAGAAAGGAAGGGAATATAGATGGGGGTGAAAAGGTTAAGTAAAGCCCTAGGAATGATTGAAACAAGGGGACTCATAGCCTCTATAGAAGCGGCAGATGCAATGTTAAAAGCAGCAGATGTTACCCTTTTACGGCAGGATAAGGTGGATGCTGCCTTAGTAACGATTGTTATTGAAGGCGATGTCAGTGCCGTACAGGCTGCTGTAGAGGCAGGTAAAGAAGCAGCTAATCGTTATGGGACGGTTGTCTCGTCCTTGGTAATTCCTCTTCCAGATGCCGAAACGAAAGAACTTATCAAAAAAGGGAGATCGGTATGAAAACTTTCAGAAGGAATAAAATTGCGGTAATCGGAGCCGGCTTTACTGGTGCTACTTGTGCCCTTATGTTAGCCCAAAAAGAACTAGGTGATATTGTGCTGGTTGATATTCCAGAGTTGGAAAAACCGGCAAAAGGAAAAGCATTAGATATGCTTGAAGCAGGGCCTATCGAAAAATTTAATGTTTCCATTAAGGGGACATCAGATTATTCCAATATTAAAAGTGCAGATATGGTTATCATTACAGCAGGTATTGCCAGAAGACCCGGCATGAGCCGTGAGGACTTAGTCTTAACGAATAAAGAAATCATGATAAATGTCTCAAATAGAATAAAGGAATATGCACCAAATAGTTATGTACTTATATTGAGCAACCCGGTAGATGCAATGACCTATACTTGCTTTAAAACAACAGGCTTTCCAAAAAATCGTGTGATCGGTCAATCAGGTGTGCTCGATACAGCTCGTTTTAATTCTTTTATAGCTGAGGCTCTAGATATTTCAGTGGAAGATGTAACAGGTTTTGTACTTGGCGGGCACGGTGATAACATGGTGCCGCTGATCCGTTATTCCAATGTTGGCGGTATACCGTTGGACCAACTAATGTCCAAAGACCAAATTGAAGCGATTATCGAGAGAACGAGAAAGGGTGGGGGAGAAATCGTTGAGCTTCTAGGGAATGGAAGTGCTTACTATGCTCCTGCGGCCTCTTTAGTAGAAATGGCCGAGGCCATAATCAAGGATAAAAAGCGTGTCCTGCCAGCTATAGCGTATCTTGAGGGTGAATATGGATATAACGACTTGTATCTAGGGGTTCCAACGGTGCTCGGTGGCAGGGGAATTGAGAGCATTATAGAACTGCCCCTAACAGACGAAGAAAAAGCCCAATTGGATATATCCGTTAATGATGTTAGGAAGACGATAGGGATAATTTTATAAAATGAGATTTTTGAATTGATAGGCATATTGGTAAAAGCCAAGGTGCTTTTAGTAATAGTTTGGTGGCTATGCCACTAGAATAATTTTCCTTAATAGTAACGGAATATTAAATAGGAAATGTTCATACAAATTACTACCAAACTAAAACCACAATAATACACATAACATTCAACAACTATCCACTCTTTTTTGGTTACTTTTATTATCTTGTAATATCAGAATATGTAGAAAGGGGATATTTTACATGAATTCTTTAAAAGGAAAGACAGTAATTGTTACAGGTGGAAGTAAGGGGATAGGAAAAGGAATTGCACGTGTATTTGTTAATCACGGTGCAAATGTGGTAGTTGTAGCCCGCGATCTCTCCGCCGCTAAAGCTTGTGCTGCTGAAATAAATGGAGATGAGGGAAAAGCGGTTGCTTTCAGCGCTGATGTTACAGACCGAAAATCGATGGAAGCGATGGTCGAAAAGGTTGTTGAAACATTCGGCGGCGTCGATGTACTATGTGCCAATGCAGGGATCTTTCCCTCCGCTTCACTTGAGAAAATGACTGACGATGATTGGGACACAGTGATGAATACAAATGCAAAAGGAACATTCCTCTCAGTTCAGACGTGTCTGCCGTTTTTGAAAAAGGCAGAATATGGACGGATTGTCATTACATCATCAATCACTGGTCCCGTTACAGGTTACCCGGGCTGGGCTCATTATGCTGCAAGTAAGGCTGCACAGCTGGGCTTCATGCGAACGACATCATTAGAATTAGCTGCGGACGGAATAACAGTTAATGCTGTAATGCCTGGAAATATTTTGACTGAAGGCTTAGAGGGGCTTGGGGAAGATTATTTAAAAGAGATGGCCGCGTCAATCCCTATGAAAAAGTTAGGAACTGTTGAAGATATCGGATATGCTGCTTTGTTCTTAGCTTCTAAAGAAGCCGGTTTTATTACTGGTCAAACGATTATTGTTGACGGCGGACAAATTCTGCCAGAAAACTAACATGTCTCACAACCAATAGGTGGTTAAAATATGTCTCTATCATTCAAGATTGGAAAAAACAATAACATTACGAAAGCGTTAACATGGATAAAGGATTCATAACACGGTCTTTCAGATAAAAAATAGTTTCGAGTGGATGCTGCCAATTTGCTTAGGATACTTTTATAGGAGAGAAGGGAAATAAAATGTCTAAAGCAGGTCTTGCATTATTTGAGCAAAAGTCAACAGGTGGAGTGGCCAGACAGATTAGTCCGATCGATACGCTGATTTATTCAGCTGCAAATCCTGGTTTAATGTTTGCACTCGTGTATATTATGTGGGCACCATTTTTATATCCTGGTGCACATATGGTTTGGGCTATTTTGGCCGTATCACAAATGTTTATAATCGCTGGGCTATATTGGTTATTATCGGTATCAATGCCGAGGTCTGGCGGTGAATACATTTACATCAGCCGGATAATGCACCCGTCACTTGGTTTAATGGCAAGCTTTATGATTACCTTTACCTCAATCTCATGGACTGGAATTCTATTAAACTGGATTGTAAAATGGTCAATTGTAGAATTTTTCTATTCCATGGCGCTGATTAATGGAAATGATCCAACTTGGTTAAAGTTAGCTGAATTCTTTAATACGAATGTTATGCATGCAATTATTTGCACTTTGCTGCTTTTACTAATTTATTATATTTACTATAAAGGCACGAAGTGGATGGTAAGGCTCGCTTATGTTACGCTGACTGCTACTCTTATAGGGGCTGTAGTCTTCATCATTGCCAATCTTGTTACAGGCCAAGGAACATTTGCAGCAAACTTTACGCAACTTACAGGGCTTGCTTATGATGATGTTATAAAAATCGCAAAAGAAGACGGCTATACGACTAAATTTCTATTCGGAGCGACATTTATGGCTGGTTCAACCTATATTATCCTTAATACATTAGGTTCAACCTTCGGAGCTAATCTTGCAGGTGAGGTTCGAAACGTTCAAAAGTCGCAGCTACTTGCTTTATTCGGGTCAATCGCGATTTTAATGATCGTGTGGACAATTTTCTATGGTATGACTTATGTTAACTTCGGTGATATTTGGTCAAACAGCCTGTATTACCTATATAATGCCGGTCACGAGGCTTATCCATTCCAAGGCTATGATCCATTTATTACGATCATGATTGGAATCATGACAAAAAGTCCAATCTTTGTATTTTTGATTGCCATTTGTTTTGCCGTTGCAACTTTTGGATCAGCAGCAGGCTTAGGCTTTGGTCCTTCTCGTAATTTTGTTGCGTGGTCTTTTGACCGCCTAATTCCTAGCAAATTTATGGAACTTAACCCAAAGACAAACTCGCCTACTTATGCGTTAAGAACTGTAATAATTGGGGCATGGATTTTTTCAATGGTCGACATTTTTCTCCCATCTTGGACGGCAAACATTGCTTACACCATTTTTACATGGTTCCTGGCATGGATCTTTTTAGGAATTTCAGGAATCATATTTTCAACGCGGAAGAAAATCTTGTTCAATTCCTCTCCTCCTATTGTCAAAACAAAATTCCTAGGCATGCACTTAATCACAATTCTTGGCTGGTTAACATTAGCGATTAGTGTATCAATTTGTTACTATCTGCTCATTCCGTTTTTCAGAGGAGATTTACCATTTACGATGATTGTTGTCTCGTTATTACTCATGTTTATTCCTATTTTTATCTATTATATGACGAAACGCTCATATGCGAAAAAAGGAGTTGACATAGACATTCAATTCCAGGAAATCCCTTCTGATTGATCGTCAATATAATCACATAACCTTATCTTAAAGGGAAACGGAGTGAGAGACTTGAAAATATTCTATGCCGCAGATTTGCACGGCGGTGAAACCGCCTTCCGTAAATTCACGAATGCTGGAAAGTTTTATAATGCTGATTTAGTGATCTTTGGTGGGGATTTTACAGGAAAAATGGTCGTTCCTATTGTTGAAAAGGGTGGCGTTTATTCCTGTACGTATTATGGCTCAACTGTAAAAGTAAAAAAGGTAAAGGAGCTTCCAGATTTAGAGAGGAATTTGCGTGATGCCGGTTTTTATCCTCTCGTGATTTCGGAAGCTGATTTAAACAAGTTAAATGAAAACGATGCAGAACGAATTATTAAAGAAAAGCAATTGGAAGTACTTAAAGAATGGGTTAAGCTTGCTGATGAAAGATTTGCAAAAGCTGAAATTCCTTGCATTATCATTCCGGGCAGTGTGGATGATTATTATCTGGATGATGTTTTAAATTCAGGAAATCATGTCCAAAATGGTGATGGGAAAATTATTGAAGTTAACGGTTATGAAGTTGTATCCATTGGTGGAGGTAAGCCAAGTGTATTTAAATATCCTCGTGAAAGTAGTGAAGAAGAACTGGCCGCGAAAATAAATGCGCTATGTGCTCAAGTAAAGGATATGAGTAAGTGTATTTTTAATATTCATATTCCTCCTTATGATACCGATTTGGACCGGGGCACTTTATATGATGAAGACTTAAAGCCAGTTTTAGATGGAGATTCTTTAGCAACAGCACCAACTGGGAGTAAAGCAGTAAGAGAAGCAATTGAGAAGTACCAGCCATTGCTGTCGTTGCATGGTAATGTCCACGAGAGTAGAGGAGTGACCAGAATAGGTAAGACGATTTGTATAAATGCAGGTACAGATTACGATCAAGGTATGCTTAGAGGAGCATTAATTGATATTAGTTCAGATGGGGCCCTGTCCTATACGTTAACAGCAGGGTAAAAAGGGTGTGATAAGATGTTAATTTTAGGCAGGGAAATTAAAACCATACTATTCGATAAAGATGGAACGTTAATAGATTTTCCTTCCATTTGGATTCCGTGGATTGATGATATATTTGATTATTTAGTAAATACAGTACCCCAATGCCCATTAAGTAGAATAGAATTAAGGACAGCATTTGGGGCAGGGGAAAATGGTGATTTTGTTGATCCAAAAGGACCGCTGGCGATAGCAAGTTTAGAAGAGAGCCAGACCATTATTGCCTACAAATTATATGAAAACGGTGTTCCATGGGATTCAGCTGTGTTATATGCCAATGAAAGTGTTAAAGATGCAAATGAAAAAGAGAATTCAACTTCAATTAGACCAATAGATGGTATAAAAGAGTTTTTAGAGGTTGTAAAGGCAAACAACATCAGGTTAGGTGTATTGACAGCTGATGATACGGAAAGAGCATGGGAACATCTTAAAAAGATAAACTTAGCCGACAATTTTGAATTTATTATTGGGAGCGATCAAGTATCTAATGGCAAGCCTTTTCCTGATATGGCATATTTAGCAAAAGATCGTTATGGTATTTCATTGTCAGAAACAATGTTAATTGGAGATACAAATGCTGATATGCAATTAGGGAAAAATGCTGGGGTAAATATTACAGTGGGGATTGTTACCTATGCAGATAAAAATATAAATCACTTGAAAGATGCAGATATTATCATTAAAAGTTATAAAGAGATAACGTTGTGAAGGTAATGGAAGCAGGGCTCGAGCCCTGCTTCTTTATTATGGACTTCAGTCTGTTGAGCCTGAATAAGGCGAAACA
>JAEWMK010000256.1 GCA_023457235.1 Bacillota bacterium | reverse complement strand
AAAGACAACTTATTAGCTTTAGATGCTGAATAAAACTTAAATCCATTTGAAAATGAGGTGTCGACGATCGGCATAAATCTGATTTAGATACTATTCCTATTCCTAAAAAAATGGGGTGTCTACGATCGGCAATTTACTGATTTAAAGATACTATTCTTTAGAAAATGGGGTGTCTGTGAAAGACAACTTACAGTTTTAGAAGCGAAAAGCATTACTCCCAAACCTCTTCAAAAGACAGGGTGATCTTCGGACACCTTGTCTTTTTATGTTTAAGGAAATTCTGTATAATAAATACTAGGAAAAATTTTCATTGAAAGGGTGGTTTTACATGTCGGATTGCATTTTTTGTAAAATAGTGAATGGAGAAATTCCTTCTTCAAAAGTATATGAGGATAAAAATGTATTAGCCTTTTTAGATATTTCGCAAATAACAAAAGGTCATACACTGGTGATCCCTAAAAAACATAACAAAAATTTATTTGATCTCCCTAAAGAAACAGCAGAAAAATTATTCTCAGTTGTACCCAAAATTACGAATGCAATGAAAAATCAATTAAATATTGAAGATCTTAACCTTGTTTGTAATTCTGGGGAAAAAGCTGGACAAGAAGTGTTTCACCTTCACTTGCATTTGATCCCCCGCTACGGAAAAGGCGATGGATATGGAGGCGTTTGGAAGTCACATGCAAGTGAATATACCGGAGATGACCTAAAAAATTTAGCAACAAAAATTTCAAACGGCATCGTTTGATACAATCGTATACTACATAATTATATGGTCTTCGACAAGTTCACCATATTTTTTTGTTTGACAAGATAAAAATTCCTCGAATATTATAAAAATAATTATTCCGAATCGGTAAAAACGTGATACGATAGTAGTATTATAAAATGAGAAATTATTAATCAAGGAGGATTTTACATTGAAACGCGCTTATAATTTTAACGCTGGTCCATCTGCATTACCATTAGAGGTGCTTCAAAAAGCACAAGCTGAATTAGTAGATTTTAAAGGTTCAGGAATGTCAGTCATGGAGCTTAGCCATCGCAGCAAAGAATATGATGCAGTACATGAAGAAGCACAAAGTTTATTAAGAGAGCTATTAAACATCCCGGAAAACTATGATGTGCTCTTTTTACAAGGCGGGGCTAGCTTGCAGTTCTCACAGATTCCAATGAATTTTTTAGCTGAAGGTCAGGTCGGAAACTATGTTTTAACTGGATCTTGGTCGGATAAAGCTTTAAAAGAAGCAAAAAAAGTAGGTCAGACACATATTGCTGCCTCTACAAAAGAGTCTAAATACAAGTCAAACCCAAGCGTTGATGAAATTAAGCTTAGTGAAAACCCAGCTTAATTACACATCACTTCCAATAATACAATTTACGGAACCCAATGGGCGGATTTCCCAACACTAGACAATGTTGATGTAATTGCCGATATGTCCAGTGATATCTTGAGCCGCACCTTTGATGTGAACAAGTTTTCATTAATTTATGCAGGAGCACAAAAAAACCTTGGTCCTTCAGGTGTAACAGTCGTTATTCTTAAAAAAGATTTACTTTCTAGAATCCCTGAAAACCTTCCAACAATGCTTGATTATCGTACACATACTGAAAGCAATTCACTTTATAATACACCGCCAACTTTCGGGATTTACATGCTTTCTCTAGTATTAAATTGGGCTAAAGAGCTTGGTGGAGTAGAGAAGATCCAACAAATTAACGAGCAAAAAGCATCTATTTTATACAACGTAATTGATGAGAGTGAAGGTTTCTATTCAGCACACGCACTACCAGGAAGCCGTTCAAACATGAACGTTACATTTACACTTCCATCTGATGAGCTTTCTAAAGAGTTTTTAGCTGGTGCTAAAGAGGCTGGTTTTGTTGGTCTTAATGGACACCGTTCAATTGGTGGTTGCCGTGCATCTATATACAATGCTGTACCAATTGAGACTTGTGAAGCGTT
Source organism: Bacillota bacterium (assembly GCA_023457235.1). GTDB lineage: Bacteria > Bacillota > Bacilli > Bacillales > Bacillaceae_J > Schinkia. Next base: position 1,928 of record JAEWMK010000256.1, on the reverse strand, counting down.
GCGCGAATATATGATTTCATTTAAAGAAAAACATTAATAGAAAAGCGGAAGCGACCGGTTAGCGACGTATAAACTGGAGCGCATCGACTGAGATAAAGGAAACACGATGAGCTTGCGAATCGATGTTGACTTATCGTAGGGAGATGAGCGAAGTTTACGAGTCGCTGGGAGCTGTAGCTAGACAATCAGAAAAGCGGAAGCTAGACAAATTTACTATTTCAATAAATTCAATTATTTGATACAATTAGTATAATTAACTTTTGCAATAGGTCATGAGGACACTATTGAAAAGTGAAAAAAGTATAGTTTAGATGAGGAGAGATGAGAAATGAATACGAAAGTACTTGTGTCATTAGCGATGTTAGTTGGGATTGGAGCGGTTTTACACGCCGTTGTTCCGCCGATCTTTTTCGGTATGAAGCCCGATATGCTACTAACGATGATGTTTTTAGGGATCATTCTTTTTCCGGAAAAGAAAAATATTTTTATTTTAGCAATTGCAACAGGAATTGTTTCAGCGCTAACAACAGGCTTCCCTGGCGGCCAAGTTGCTAACATGATTGATAAACCAATTACAGCATTTTTGTTCTTCATGCTATTCCTAGCTGTGAGAAAGTTCAATCAATCTATCGTAGCAATTGCCGTATTAACTGCAATTGGCACAATTATTAGCGGTTCTGTTTTTCTTGGTTCAGCAGCCATTCTTTTTGGATTACCTGGCGGTGCCTCTTTCGCAGCTTTATTTACTGCGGTCGTACTACCAGCTACAGCTGTTAATACAGTTGCAATGGTTATCATTTATCCAATTGTATCAGCAATCCTTAAACGTTCAAAAATCGCTGTACCACAATCTAACAGTATTAAAGGCTAAACAAAAAGTGTCTTGTATCGATAGAATATGGTACAAGACACTTTTTTTATATATAGTTTTACATTATTGTTATATATTTTTTTCTAAACACTTTTTACATAAAATGTTTTTTTCTTTATAATAAAGATAATATTTTGGAGGAGTTGGTCATTATGAGTAATCGAAAATCATTGTTCCTCGGGCTGATTATTGGCGGTTTTTCCGGTGCTGCTATCGCCCTTCTTGCTTCACCTAAATACAGCCAAGAACTAAAGGATACTTTAAGTGCGAACAGCTCGAAAGTAAAAGAAACATTAAGCACACTAAAAACTGAATCAATCCAATTAAAAAAACAGGTTTTAGAAACATCGAAAGAAGGCGCCATAATTTTAAAAGATTTCTCTAAAGATTTGAAAACATCCGTTGATACATGGAAAAAAGAAATTGAACCAAATACAAATAAAATAATCGACGAACTAAAAAGCATTGAGGATTCGATTCTACAGCTTGAAAAGGTAACAAAAGCTTGATTTTTTCATTTATTTGACAAAATTTCATAAAAAGTTTAATCAATTTTCTGAATTTAGGCAAAAAATCCTCTTTATCTTTTTTTTAATTCTTGGCATAATAGAAGAATAATAATATTAGATTTCTAGAATAATCATTTAAAGAAAGTTGGTGAGAAATTGAATCACGAGAACAATCAATATTCAATGATGGAAGCTATGTTATTCAGTCAAAAAATTGCCCAGCTTAGTAAAGCACTATGGAAATCCATTGAGAAGGATTGGCAGCAATGGATTAAGCCATATGACTTAAACATCAACGAGCACCATATCCTTTGGATCGCCTATCATCTAAATGGGGCATCCATTTCAGAAATTGCCAAATTCGGGGTAATGCACGTTTCAACAGCTTTTAATTTTTCTAAAAAATTAGAAGAGAGAGGTATGTTGAAATTTTCTAAAAAAGAGGATGATAAGAGAAACACCTATGTTGAGCTAACAGAAGCTGGGGAAAAAATATTATTAGATACAATGGAAACTTATGACCCTAGTTCGTATGATGCCTTTAGAGC
>JAEWMK010000255.1 GCA_023457235.1 Bacillota bacterium | reverse complement strand
AGTTGGAGGAGACAAAGTCCAAGAATTCGATGTGGAAGTTGTTAGCTCAGTTCCGCAAAAATTTCCGGCTACGAAAGGGTTGGTTATAAAAATCTCCGATCCAGCCTTACTTGAAAAGACGGGTGGAATCGTTCAGGGGATGAGCGGAAGTCCAATTATACAAGACGGCAAAATTATCGGTGCAGTAACACATGTCTTCGTAAATGATCCAACTTCAGGATATGGTGTTCATATTGAATGGATGCTAAATGAGGCGGGAATTAATATTTACGCAGATCCGGCGAAAGAAGAGGATAAAAAAGCGAGCTAAAACAGCTCGCTTTTTTCGACATATTTCGACAAATTTCTATTTTATCTATTGTCAAATATCATAAATAGTCGAAAAAAAGAGTATAATGAAGTAATATAAAGATAATGCTGAATTTTTATTATTTTTTTATATTTTTAAAGGATTTTCCGTTGCATTGTCGAATCTTTCAGTTACAATGGAATTAAGGATAACGTAACTGAGGAGGAAATTTTTGTGCATAAAAAGATAAAGGTTTGTTTAGTGGATGATAATCGCGAATTAGTTTCGCTTTTAGAGGAGTACCTATCCAGTCAGGATGATATAGAAGTAATTGGTGTAGCCTATAATGGACAGGAATGCTTGAACTTGTTAGAGGAACATGATCCGGATGTGCTTGTCCTAGATATTATTATGCCGCATTTAGATGGCCTAGCCGTCCTAGAAAGAATGCGTGACTTAAATAAGTCATCATTTCCAAATGTAATTATGCTAACAGCGTTCGGTCAAGAGGATGTTACCACCAAAGCAGTAGAACTCGGTGCATCTTACTTTATATTAAAACCTTTTGATATGGAGAATCTTGTAAATCATATTCGTCAAGTTTCTGGGAAAGCGGCTACATTTGTAAAGCGCCCTGTCGTTTCAAGACCAGCAGTAGAGCCGAAGGCAAAAAGTCTTGATGCCAATATTACAAGTATTATTCATGAAATTGGGGTTCCAGCACATATTAAAGGATACTTATATCTACGTGAAGCAATTTCAATGGTGTATAGCGATATCGAACTTTTAGGTTCGATTACTAAAGTTTTATATCCGGATATTGCGAAAAAATATAATACAACGGCAAGCCGTGTTGAACGGGCAATTCGTCATGCGATTGAAGTGGCTTGGAGTCGCGGCAATATTGACTCCATCTCAAATCTATTTGGGTACACAGTCAGTATGTCGAAAGCCAAGCCGACGAACTCAGAGTTCATCGCGATGGTGGCTGATAAATTAAGATTAGAGCATATGGCTTCTTAATTTTTAAGGGTCTCAAAAGACAGCCCTTTTTTTTTCATTTACTGTATGAATTTTGAGATTAATTATTGAAGTATTTGTGCATACACGATAAAATTATAGAAATATGGAAGCATAGCTTAACTTTATTCAGTAGATGTCCCCCACTGCAACAAGTGGAGGGATGAATATTATCCAGTTTGCAATTTAGTAGGGGTTCGAACCCCTTCTGAATAAAGTTAAAGCCTCCGGCGAGCCTTGCGATTTTCAAAGGTAGTTTTTCGAGCAAGCTCGAAAAAATCCGGGCGCAAATACGCCAAGGCGCATTTGATATTATATAATAGGTGGTTAGAGAGAATGAAAGTTGCAAAATTTGGCGGAACATCTATGGCAAGTGCTGAACAATTAATTAAAGTAGCAAATATCGTAAAAGCAGATGAAGATAGAAAAATAATCGTTGTCTCTGCTCCAGGGAAAAGATTTAAAGAAGATACAAAAACTACAGATTTATTAATTGCTTTGGGAGAAAGCTGTCTCAAAGGTGAAAATACAGATGATAAACTTACGGCGATCGTTAATCGTTATAAGGAAATTGCTGGAAATCTTAACTTATCAGATGAGATTATCGATGAAATTTCAACGAATTTACATGAATTAATTCAAGCTGATCAAACAAATAAAGATCGCTTCATGGATGGCTTAAAAGCCAGTGGTGAAGATAATAGCGCAAAGCTTTTTGCGTATTTCTTAAATTCAACTGGTGTAGCCGCTTCATATGTAAACCCTAAAGAAGCTGGAATTGTCGTAACAGATAATCCAGGAAATGCTCAAACTTTACCTGAAACATATGAAAATCTTAAAAAATTAAAAAATCGTAATGAAATCATTGTTGTTCCGGGTTTCTTTGGATTTTCACCTGAAGGAAACCTTGTGACATTTTCCAGAGGCGGTTCAGATATTACCGGTTCAATTATCGCTGCAGGTGTAGATGCTGAACTATATGAGAATTTCACCGATGTTGACTCGGTTTTTGTAGCAAATCCGAATATTGTTGATGATCCAAAAGAAATTAAGGAATTAACTTATAAAGAAATGCGCGAATTGTCTTATGCCGGATTCTCAGTTTTCCATGATGAGGCTTTAATTCCAGCCTTCCGTGCCGGTATCCCGGTATGTATTAAAAATACGAATAACCCTTCAGCACCCGGTACTTTCATTGTTGCTGAAAGAGACTTCTCAAAAGACCCAGTTGCGGGAATTGCAAGTGATTCAGGATTTTGCAGTATCTATGTAAGCAAGTATTTAATGAATAGAGAAATTGGTTTTGGACGTCGTTTATTGCAAATTTTAGAAGATGAAGGGATCTCTTATGAGCATATGCCTTCAGGTATTGATGACACGTCCATCATCCTTCGTGAAAATCAATTATGTGATGAAAAAGAACAACGAGTGTTTGACCGTATTAAAACAGAATTGAACGTGGATACAATTTCTATTCGCCATAACCAAGCAATGATTATGGTAGTTGGAGAGGGCATGACAAGCTACGTTGGTATTTCAGCAAAAGCTACAGCTGCATTTGCTCGTGCAGGGGTTAATATTGAAATGATTAACCAAGGTTCTTCAGAGGTAAGCATGATGTTTGCCGTTGCAGAGTCAGACGCACCAAAAGCTGTTGTTGCGTTATATAATGAATTTTTTACAGAAGCGGCCAATCAGGAGGAGCTTCCATTAGTTTTAAGATAAGGAGAAACAAAAGGTCGTTAGCGATATAGCTAACGACCTTTTGCAGCTTCAGTGCCCAGCGACTAGTGAACTTCCCCCATCTCCCTGCGATAAGTCAACGGAGAGGAATCGCCGTGCTCATCGCAGGATATCCTTTATCTCAGTCGCTGTGCTCCAGTCCATTCGTCGCTAACTGGGCACTTACGCTTTCTTATTTTGAAATTTTGGTTGAAGTTTTTTTCTTTTTTTATCCCTGTAAAAAATAAAACCAGCTACAAATATTAATCCTAACAGAAATAAAAGCAGTCCGATTAAAAATTGCAACCATAAAAATGGTATATGGAATTGTTCAATACCAAAGAGCGTATCCCGCATTAGCTTAAAGCCTAATACTGCAAGAAATCCGGGTATTGCTACTACTAATAAAGCAATCAGTCGGCTCATATCAAATTCCCTTTCAATATCAACTTCATCATGAAATAAGTATAACACGGTATAATAAAAGAATTAAGATAAAAACCATTGATTTTTTTTCATATATTAGAGATGATAATCTTAATGAAGAATTTTGCACGATTATTTCCTAAGGGGTGAAATAAAATGCAAAACCTAAACCAATCCGATGTCCATGCGAAAATGTTGGAGGCGATAATCCAGTCATCGGATGAAGCGATTTCCGTCGTTGATGAGCATGGAAATGGAATGATCATCAATCCGGCTTATACTAGATTGACCGGCCTAACACGGGAACAGGTTGTCGGGCAGCCGGCAACGGCAGACATTTCAGAGGGAGAAAGTATGCATTTTAAGGTGTTGCAGACAAGGAAGCCTGTTCGGGGAGTTAGGATGAAGGTTGGTCCGAATAGGAGAGATGTGCTTGTCAACGTTGCTCCCATTATTGTTGATGGGATATTAAAAGGCAGCGTTGGTGTTATTCGCGATGTTTCTGAAATCCAAGCATTAACAGAAGAACTACATAGGGCGAGGCAAATCATTCGAACATTGGAAGCGAAATATACGTTTGAAGATATTATTGGATCTTCAGATGAAATGCATTTTGCGATTGAACAAGCAAAACTAGGCGCCAAAACACCGGCAACTGTCCTTCTAAGAGGGGAATCAGGTACAGGAAAAGAGCTTTTTGCCCACGCCATACATAATGCAAGCAACCGCAAGTACAACAAATTTATTCGTGTCAATTGCGCAGCTATATCGGTTTCACTATTGGAAAGTGAATTGTTCGGGTACGAAGAAGGTGCATTTTCAGGTGCAAAACGGGGGGGCAAACTGGGGTTATTTGAGGAAGCGAATAATGAA
>JAEWMK010000254.1 GCA_023457235.1 Bacillota bacterium | reverse complement strand
GGCTATGTCTAGTTGGAGCTGTTTAAAAAAATATTTAATTTCCAGCTGCTGAAAGAAAGGCTTAAATGATACAGACGTAATCGTAATTACCATTAATAAAATCGTTAGTACGATTAACATTTCAACTAAAGTATACCCAGCTTGTTTATTTGTCCTGTTTTTCTTCATTGTGTTGTACCACTTACCATTACGTTTCTGCAGGCGCTGCTGGTGCACTAACGGAACCGTCTGCAGCCAATTGAACTTTACCACCGCCAGGACATGTATAGGTTTTTATATAATTTTCTGTAACAAGAGTATCCAAATTAGGTGGAGTTGACCCTTTCTCTATTTCATAAGCTTGCACCTGAGCCCCTACTAACTGAACAAGGGCATCACAGCCTTTCTTTTTAACAGATGAATTATTTTTCGTTACATTAGGAATTGTGATAAGTAGCAATGTTGAAATAATCATCAAAACGATCATCATTTCAATTAAGGTGAAGGCATTTTGTTCGTTTATCTTTTCGACAGTTAAACGAGCATATTTACTATCTTTCATCCTTATTAGCGTAAAGCCTTTTTCGTTTTTCATTTGAAATTCCTCCCCTGCATGATGTTAAATTGTTTGAATCATTCCGTAAATCGGCAGCATGACTGCCATGTACAATAAAACAACAAACAGCCCGATAAATATCATGATCGCTGGCTGTAGTATTCTAAGCCAAAATGTAAATGTTTCTTCGAATTCTTCGATGATCAAATTGCTATACTCAATAAGTTCACTAGGTAGGATTCCATTTGCCTGACCATGAAGAATAACAGTAGCAAATTCTTTATCATAGTAGGTTGTATTTTTTAGTACGACTGCCAATTGGTCACCTTCGAGTAGGCAAGCTCTTAACCTTTTTGCCTCCTCTTGAAAGAATATAAATGGCTTTTGCTGCTCAAACACCGTTAACGCTTCATTAATAGACATACCGTTATCCAACAAGTTCCCTAAGTGAAATGAAAAGAAATAAGTGTTATATTTCTTAACGACATATCTAATAAACGGAACTTTACAGAGAAAAATGTATTGGTCAATAATGGTTCTTTTTCGGTAAATAAAAAAATAGGTAAGGATTACTGTTAAGCATATTGTGAGAAGTATCAATCCGATGACAGGAAGGGAAGATTTAATGTAGATGATAAATGAGATAATTTTAGATTGCGGTAGATTCATCGATTGATATAGTTGAATGAATTGCGGAATCAAAACCTGTTGCATTGCAGCGATGAGCACAACGAGTAGCAATAATAAGAATATGGGATATCGGATTACCTTTAACGTATTTTTCTTAAAAGCTTCTTTCATTTCAAGAATTTTACCTGCATTTAGTAGTCCTTTTGCAAGATCTCCATACTTTTCAGCAAAATAAATAATACTTAAGCCATCATTGGAAAATTGAAGTGTATGAAAGGAATTGAAAAAAGGGCTGCCTTGTTTTAATTTTAATAAGATAAACTCGAGGTCCCTCTTTTTTTCATCATTCACATACAGCATTAGAAATTCTATAGCTGTAGCAAGAGAATACCCCCTACTTAGCAAATGACCAAGGCGACAAAATAATTTTGCTTGATCTTTAACTTTCCATCGTTTTTTTATTTTCATAACTTTACTCCATGACAATCATCAGGAAGATAGCCCAATGCAATTCCTTTTTTAATTAAGTCATTTAGCGTTTTGTAATGGTAATTGCCCATCTCTCCCTTAGCTTCTTTAATAACCTCCTTTAAATTTTCACCATATAAAATTTCATAAACACATAAGCGATTAACCTTCCGCTGTTTTAGACAGTGGATTGAGCAAGATCCTTTACAATAAGGACATTTTAAATTAACTAGTCTCTGAGAGGTGACACAAATTAATGTTTGCTCAATATCTTGGATTGAAACACCTAAATCAACCAAACGGTTAATCGCACTTTTCGTGTTTTTTGTATGGAGAGTTGTAAGTACTAGATGCCCAGTCAGACTTGCACGTACTGCAGCTTGTGCAGTTTCTTCATCGCGTATTTCACCAACCATAATGATATCCGGGTCATGTCTTAATATTGCCTTCAAACCAGTGGCATACGTAATTCCCGCCTTTTCATTTACTTGAACCTGAAGGCAGCCGGTATCTATTCTTTTTTCGATTGGGTCTTCCAGGGTGATTATGTTGCAGTCTAATGTTTGTTGGACAGCATGAATGAGAGAGTATAAAGTCGTAGTTTTGCCTGATCCGGTCGGCCCAGTTAGAATTATTAGCCCTGTAGTACGCAATGCTAATGAAAATAATATTTTTGTTGCTTGTGGAAAAAGTGAGAGCTCCGTTAAGTGAGAGTCAATATTTTGGGGTAATATTCTTATTACCAGACTTTCTTGTTGAAGTGTTGGGAGCGTAGATAATCGGAGACTGATCGTTCTTTCATCAATCATCATTTGGATCGAACCATTTTGTGGCCGCCTTTTTTCTCCAATGTCCATACCTGCGAGAAATTTAAAATGAGATACTAACTTTTCAAATATCGGAATTGGTATTTTCTCTTTTAAGACAAGTCTATGTTGAATCCGAAATTGAATGATTGCATCGTGTTGACGCGGCATTGCATGGATATCTGATGCATGTAAGAGCAGCGCTTCCTTGAGCAAGGCTTCGCCTCTTTCTTCTATAAAGCCCAAACCTAAACACCCTCTTTCTTTTTTTCATATTTATTTCTATTCGCCATAAAAAGACAAATTCCTGCTTATTTCTTTCATTTTTTTGTCATCTTAATTCTTATACTAGTATGTAATGTTTGTAGATGTTTTGTTTAAATAATGTATAATGTAATTGTGAATATTTTCAAACAAATACCTTTTACGCGCTAGAAACAATTCCAATGTCCATCGAACTATACTATAATGACAGTAATATTAATAGTAATTATGCATAGGGGTGAAAAAGTTGGAACAGACATTAAAAATTACGAATGTACTCTCAGATCCAACACGTTTCTCAATTTATCAATATATAACCAAACATCATAATGAGGTAACAGTTCAGGAAATAGCTGATTCCTTTAATATTCATCCAAACGTGGCTAGACTACATCTTTCCAAGCTCGAAGATGTTAACATGTTAATTTCCGAAACGAAAAAAACGGGCAAAGGCGGAAGACCTAGTCGCCTATACCGGTTATCTGATGATGTAGTTCAACTTAATTTTCCTTTCAGAGATTATCAGTTGCTATCTGAAATCGCAATTGGTACTTTATTGTCTTTAGGTGATATTGGTAAACAAGCACTGCTTGAAACAGGAGAGCGTTACGGAAAAGAAATTATTCAAAAGGAATTTAAACGAACAGGAATGGAATTAAACTTTAATGACAAGCTTCATTTACTTAAAGATGCAGCTTCGTTGCTAGGATTTTATCCAGAGTTTGATACAAATCCGGAACAAACAAAGGTTTACTTTAAAATTTTCAATTGTCCATTTAAAGAGGTTGCCGCCCAAGATATTGGGAACATTTGCAAAATGCATTTTGCTTTTCTTGAGGGAATGTTTAAAAGCTTATTTAATAATGCCAAACTTGTTCAAGAAGATAATATGTTTAAAGGCTGTGAATCCTGCAATTATATAGCTCTTATTCAGGATTAACTTCATTCAGCAGAAGCTAAATAAAGTTAAAGCCTCCGGCGGATGCCACAGATTTTCAAAGGTAGTTTTTCGAGACAAGCTCGAAAAAATCTGGGCGCAAATACACCAAGGCGTATTTGATTTACGCCACGTTTATACAAAATTTGAGATTTCAGTCATTTACACCACACAATTTGTCCATTATAATAAGTAGAGTAATTATTATCTATGTTTAGCTATGGTGAAGTTTTTTGTAAAGGAGGAGTAGTACATAATGGGTAATATGTATAAAGTTATGGCATTTTGGACTGCAATTTTCAGTATCATGTTCTACCTAGGACACATGCATACAACTTCCCTTTTATTTTTAGGGATTACTGTATTGTTCTTAGCAATAGGATTTTTACAATTATCTGAGCGTATGGGTGTCTACATATTTGCAGCATTTTTAACAGTTTTCTTTATTGGCTTCACATACTGGACAACATTTATGATGCCACTTGGTGGCGGTCATTAAAAAATAAAAAAACGATGCATATCGCATCGTTTTTTTATTTGCTAGAAATCATACAGTAACACATCATCAATCGTAATATTCGGTAATTCTTTTTTCTGAATTACCACAGTAAAACTCGCACTGATCCCATCATCTAATAAAAGATTCCGAATGGCCCGATTTTGCTTGCTTACTTCTGAAAAAGGATTTGGGTCATAATGTTCTTGCAGATACTCTAATATTCCTCCCCTAAGCAGGAATTGGTATTGCTTTAACATCGCTAATAATGTTAAGTCGACTTGTTCTCCTTTTTCAATTAATGTATCCAAATGAATATGTGCCGTTAAATCCATATCCCCAGGATGTAGCAG
>JAEWMK010000253.1 GCA_023457235.1 Bacillota bacterium | reverse complement strand
AATATATGTAAAAAAATGGGAACAAACAACGGTTTATTAAAGTTTGTTGTTTTGTCCCCAAAAACCAAAAGTATAATGGTAAAATTTTACTTATTTTAATTATTTTTACAGTTATGCAAAGCTAGTGTTCCCGACCCCATGGCTCTGCGCGACCCCACGGCTCCGTCCGACTCACCTCAGCGGTTCCCCCCCACGGACCCGCTTCTCACTACCTATACTCTTGCTTCATTTCGCTTTAACCATAGACTAGTAGCACAAATAATTACAAATAGTACCAGCTGTGGAATAAATGTTTCAAGCGATGGAAAAAGACCGATCCAATCGATATGTGGGAAGTCGTGCAAGCTGTGGGTTGGAACAACTCCCGCTACTTGTAGAGAATGGATACTCATTCCAAGAATTTTAAATGCTAAAAAGTAAATCAATACAGTTGCTACTATGAAAAAGGGACGAATAGGAATATTTACACTATAACGAATCATTAAAAATCCTATCACAAGTAAAATAACAAAAGCGATGGCAATACCAAGTGATAATTGACTGAGTTCCATATTAGGAGCCATACCTACATAAAAAATAATGGTTTCTGCACCTTCTCGAAAAATTGCTAAAAAGCTGATGGCACTAAAGGTAACAAGACTTCCTGTAGCAATTGCTTTACCCATATATTTTTGAATATAGTTATTCCATTTTTTAATATTTGTATTATTATGTAGCCACATTCCAACTGTAATCATCATTACAACTGCAATAATACCAACAATACCTTCGATATATTCGCGACCTGATGCAGCTGTAAGTTTTGAAAATAGGAAAGTAATGAGAATGGCAAATAACGCACTTGCACCAACGCCGACAGCGACGCCACCCCAAATCCATTTTTGCTTATCAGCATGATTCGTTTTTCTCAAAAACGCAATCAAGGTTACCACAATTAAAAGAGCCTCTAACCCCTCACGAAGCAGTATAAGCGCCGCATCCCAGTAAGAATAACTCGTCGAAGTTAAAAGCGGTTGTAGCCGTGTTTTTAAATCCAATAATATTTCTGTTGCTTTGTCAGTGTCTTTGTTGATAGAGCTTAGCAAACTAATAACGATTGGAATTTTCGTTTCCATATCACTATATAGTTTGCTGTCTCTGGTTGATACTTCCCCTTCAACCATGGGCCAGATAATTAAGGATTGGTTCAATTCTGTTGTGGCTTTTTCAATGTCATTCGATTGGATTGCTTCGATAGAGACACTAATTAAGTCCACCACGTCACTTAGGGCATAACTTTCATTTGAAGCGTTTTTCGTTTCTTTACCTGTCATAAAGTTATTAATTGCCGTAGTGAGTTCAGCCAAACTGTTAAGCGCTTTTTCCTGATCCTGTGGCTCTTGTGTGATGGCAATTCGTAGAAAAGCCATTTTTGTTTCAATTTCTCCATAGGTTGCAACACTTTCGGCGCGAACTATTTTTTCAACAGCCGTCCATTGCACCTGTAAGTTTTGATAATGACGATTTGTAGTTCCATAATCCTCTGCTTCAACTGTCGATTTAAGATCCTCCATGATTGGGAGTAATACCTTCAGCTTTTGTCTTTCTTTTTCTATATCAATCGGATTTTGTTCCGCATCATAATTGACCAAAGAAGTGGAAAGTGCGGAAAGCGCCTCGCTTATTTGTTCTTTATTCTTCGTTTCTAATGCAGAATAGACTGCCTTTAGCTGATCCTCTACCTGAAGAGCTACTTTACTTTCTTTGTTTTTCACCGTTTGAAAGGAGTCCTCGAATTGTTTCATATTTTGATAGATGGAGTCCCAATCTTCTTTTTTTGCTTTCATAATAGAATCACCGATATAAACAAACAATTCATCATGATTTTGAGCCGCATAACTATTCGTGGCTTGAAAAACCAATCCATTCAATAAAAATAAAAAGGCAAGAAAAATTGATGCCAGTTTGTTTCGGGTTAAACTTTCCATTCCTACTCCACTCCTTGTAATAGTAGAAAAAAACTTTGCTAGTTTGCAAAGTTTCATTGTTATCCAAATAATGTCTGTCCAATGTATTCTCCTTTATTAATTCCTGGAAGAATGGCAAAAATGGCGCTTCCACGGTGTACGATATATTCATTAAGCTTATCGATACGGGATAATCGTTCCTGCATAGGTATAAATGAGGTAGATGGGCTTCGTTGGAAGCTTAAAAATAATAGTCCCGCATCAAGGCTGCCTGTTTTAGGGTCCATTCCGTCTGAGTAGGAATAGGGACGACGTAAAATTTTCTGGCTACCATCACCAAAGGCAAGACGGGCATGAGAATCTTCAGGAATTATATAATTGCCATGCTCATCCTTGTGGACCAAATCCATTTCCTCATGCTCTTTCTCCTGGCCTAATGGTGCACCGGAAGCACGATGTCTACCAAAGGTATTTTCCTGTTCACGAAGTGCGGTCCGATCCCATACTTCTATATACATTTGAATCTTACGGACTACCAAATACGTACCATTTTCTAACCAGGTCGGACCATCTCCATCTTGAATCCAAACATGTTTGTTCATCGCTTTGTCATCTACTACATTGATGTTGGCAGTCCCATCCTTAAACCCAAATAGATTCCGAGGTGTTTCTTTATTGGCATCTGCCTGCTTGGTCCGTTGAAAGCCTGCTTGTGCCCAGTGAAGAATCGCTTTTCCACGAGCAATTCGGAGTAAGTTCCTTACTGCATGAAAGGCCACCTGTGGGTCATCTGCACAAGCTTGAATACAAATATCGCCACCTGTCCATTCTTCTTTTAGAGCATCAAGCGGAAAAGGAGGAAGATCAACTAATTCTTTAGGTTGCTTTAATTTAAGGCCAAACCGATCCCTGCCATCTTTTACAAAAAGGCTTGGACCCACTCCAAAAGTAATTGTCAAATTAGCCGATGAAAGCCCCTCCGCTTCACCTGTATCCTTTGGTGGTACATAGCCATTTGTTAAAGCCTCTCCAACAGGCTGTCCTTGCGTCATCAGGGAAGTTGCGACTGTCCATTCTTGAAATAATGATTTCAAATCATCTAATGAAGAAGCTGTCACTTCAAGTGATGCAAAGTACACATGATTCTGAGCCTCCGTTGCAATACCTGCCTGATGCTTTCCGTAAAATGGAACGATATCATTTCTTGAAGAAGGCGAAGCATCCACTTTTTTTGCTTCGCCTTCTACTAGGTTCAAAACGCTTCCTGCTCCTGTTGCTCCAATAATTACACCAAGTCCACCAACGCCGGCTAATTTTAATAAATTACGACGTGTTATAGGATTACTGTCCACTTACACTCCCTCCACAACGATGCCGATTTGAGATAGCGGTTCAGCAAGTACACCAATCGCTTGACTTAATGCTTTTACTTCCTCTTCCTTTAATTCTGTATACGATACAAACCCTTCGCCTTGTTTATGTACATTCAAAAGTGTATATAGATTTGAAAACTTATCACTAATTAGCTTTGAAAGTTCAGCGTCCTTTTCATCTAAGGCCGGCTTTAATAATTGATAAATTTTTTCGGCACCTTCCACGTTTGCCATGAAGTCATATAAATCCGTATGAGAATAACGATCCTCTTCACCGGTTACTTTTGATGTTGACACTTCATTAAGCAGGTCCACAGCACCAGTAATTAATAAATCAGGTGTTACCTCAACAGTTTCGACCTTAGCACGGAGTAAATGAACATCATTCATAAGCTGATCCGCATAATCTTCATAGCCTTTTGTTGTATTATCAATCCATAATCCTTTTTCTAATCGATGGTAGCCGCCCCATTCAGCATCAGGAACATCACCTTCACGAGCATCAATCTTAGGATCCAAATCTCCGAAAACCTCGGCAATTGGTTCAGCACGCTCATAATGAACACGACTAGGTGCATAAAGTTCTTTTGCCTTTTCTACATCTCCATTTTTAATAGCATTTGTAAATTCCTCAGTTGCTGTAACGAAAGCATCAATTTCCCCAATTGCATATTCACGATATTGCTTTGTCACTTCCTCAAGCGGATTCGAAGTCACCGCTGTTGCTTCCTGTTTAACCTCTTCTTGAGACGATGGCTTTGCCGTTTCATCTGATTGAGCACAACCAAATAGTAGAGTACTAGATAAAAGAATGGCAGATGCTACTGATATTTTTTCATAAAATAAAACACTCCCCTTTAATCGATATTGATATTCATTCTCAATAATATGTAAATATTATACACGTTTGAGAACTGTTTTCAATAACTTTTTATAATTTTCTTTAT
>JAEWMK010000252.1 GCA_023457235.1 Bacillota bacterium | reverse complement strand
TGTTTGACCAAAACTCAAAGCCAGTTTTCGCAGTTTCTAAGTCTTTCAAGCAAGTCTCTCGGTCTGCTTCTTTTCTAGGGAGTGAGTGAAGGATTTGATTCATCTCCTTATCCGCTTCCGTAAGTAAATGCTGTACTTCTTGGATGCGGCTTCGAATATCATCTATCCCTTTTAATTGTAATTGTTGTTCAATCGATGCAATTTCTGCTTTTTCTTTATTGGATTGTCCTTCCTTACTATTTTGCTTACCCTTGATTTTTTACTTCCTTGCCGGCATCTTCCTTCCGCTTCTTTGCATTTAGCCATAAACCGGAACGTTCCGCTAGGATATATTGATTATAAAGATCATACTGTTTTACTAGTCGACTGCTGGACTCGAATTCCCGCTCTAACTGCTCAAGCTGCTGCTCCGTCTGATCCATATTTTCAATTGTATCTGATAAATGGCGGAGCTCATCATCTGTCAGTGGCGGAAGGGCGGATTCTAAAATTTCATAAATAACGGTCGGTTTAAAATCCTTTGACAGCTTCGGACTTCTCAACTGAATTAGCAGTTTAATTAGATCCTCATAGGCTTCTAATGATTGAAACCCAAAAATGTATTTGTTCACTAGCTCCATATACTCGCGCTGTGAATGGACAACATATCCACCTTGACCAATGCGGTTTTCTAGTTCTTTTGCTGAAAAAGGAACGCGGGCTCCAAGCTGATTATGTGCAAGTTCTATGTCTTGACCAATTCTGCGGTTGTCTGTTATCACAAAATACCAAGATTTGATACCTTTATTTCTTTTCGCCTGCATGCCAATCCCTGTTGTGATATACCTTTCTACGCCAGCTTTTTTATATTCTAAAAACAGATAGCCAGTGCGCTCGTCGCGGTCGACAACTTCTTTTTCCCCAAGTAAATAGTCCTCCATTCGCCGTGCCTTTGAGCCAAACGGGTCAAGGCGATCCGGAGATTTTTTTCCATCCAGTAATACAGGTAAAATGCTTTGCATCGTTACCGATTTTCCGGACCCATTCGTGCCCCGAAGCAAAAGCTTTCCCTCCGAAAATTGAAAAATCTCATCATCGTAATACCAAAAATTTAATAGACCCGCTCTGTGCATAATCCATTTAGATTCAGCCATCAAGCTTCCCTCCTTCTTCAAAATCAGCAGGATACTTCCCTGTTATGATCCCAACCAGTGGTCGAATCCGAATAAATGAAGAGTCCTCCTCAACCATCATCCAGTCGTTCATCGCATTTATTAGCTCACTGCAAATTGCATTTGTACTCATATCACGAAAATACTTCGCCCACCCCGTGCCATATTGATTTCGCAAATCATCAATGACTTGTTCAAACTCTCCAATCGTTACCAATAATTCCCCATTTTCGTTAGGTTGAAAACGTTGTAGATTTCTATGAAAATAACTAGATAACTGCAAAATTAGATCCGCCGATGCCTTCGTATTTGGAAAAAGCTGATGATATTGCCTTGCTTCTGAAATTGATAAAAAGGCAGTATTTTTAAAGACATGCAGCTTATAGTCACTATGCTTTTCAATATCTTCTGCTAATCGGTTTCTGAAATTCCGAATATATAGAAAATCTTGATCTTGTTGATCCTTTCGCTGCAAGCCTGGTGAGAAAAATAGTTTACGGTATACTCGCTTCCGCCGCTCATCCTCCTGATTAAGCTTCCAATCATCATGCAGCAGCTCTTCCCAATGTTCATAATTAGAAAAATCATCCGGATAAGTTCTCATAAAATAACGGCTGTATACAGTCGCCTCATATAATACTTCTTGTTCTTCATTATGATCAAAACGGCCGATATCACCATCAATCGTGCGAATGAGTTGAAAATCGAGCAAAACTTTGACAGCCCGAATCAATGATTTGCGGTGGGTGAACACCGTCCAATCCAACGGAAAATCACTTGGATAATCAGCTTGAATATCTTGACATAACTCTGACAGAAGAAATTGTTCATCCACTTCTTTTCCTTCCAAAAAAGAAAGAGCACAGCAAAAAATCGCATAATCCATCTGTTCTTGAAAGTCTTGAATCCCCATCCAACTTTCGGGTTCTACTGGAATTTTTTCCAATTTAATAAAATGTTGATGGATGATTAAGCGTAAACCGAACTTTTCACTAATATAGCGGCGCAGTACTTTTTCGCGTTCACGAATTAATTGATACCATTCGGGCTGGTCTGACCGTAAAATCCAGTAGTGATGGAACAATAGGTCCATTCCCTGTATTGCTTTTTCATCAAAAAGTTGTGTTTGCTCCATTTTCGTCACCTCGTTTCTTCAAACACTATCGTTGCATTCGGCATTGTGAGATCGCCATCTTCAGCTTTTAACGTTATCATTTGTTCATGTTTTAGTTTGACTTTTACATGGAACCCATAATCTGTCTTCACAATGCGATCTTTACTTGCCATTGATTTCCCAATCCAGCCTAAGAGCACTTTTCGCACGAATGGCTCAACTGTTGATAAGGATGACAGTTCAATCGTACCCTGTGTCACATATTTTTCGATGATTCTTTTCTCTTGGTCACGTTCCTCTAAGTATTTTTTGCGTTGTTCTCTCTTCTTTTCGTTATTGGCCTAGAACGGTCCCGGCTTTGTTTTTTCCCGATAACGTGTAGTTCGCGGTTTAATCGTTAACTCTGTTGGAGTTTCATCCCATGGATCGACGTGAAGATTTTCCGTCGTCCCTTCCTCAAGCTGAAGATGCTTGATTGTCATCGAACCAAATACAGCGGAGGACAACTTATGGGCTTCGCTCAAGTTATTGCTTTCTCCAAACCATTTCGCCAGTTGTAAATAATCCTTTTTTCGGCTCCGGAAATGCTGCTGTCTTTCGCCAATTCGTTGCACATACCTTGTCATTCTGCGAATCATTTCATTTGTTTGCCATTGGAGAACATCGAGCTCACTTTGATGATGGGTCGAACCTAAAAACCACTGTCTTAGTGAATCCCAATATTCTGTATACTCTAGCAACCAATCTTCCTTTGAAGTCGATACATCTTCTAGACGTGGAATCGCCATACGATGATCAATCAGTCTTTGAAAATAGTGTTGCATTTTTACAGTCGCTAATTCTGTTAAAAGTTGTTGAATTTGTAATGAAGTTTTTTGCAAAGACACAATAAAATCCCGTAAATATGTTGTGAATTGATTTTTATAGATTAGAAAAGCTTCTGTTTGCATACGTTGGTCCGTCTGTTCGCTATTAATATAAGCAATATAGTCAGCGGTGCTCGTCCGAATCGATTGAAAATAGCGAAAGACATCCTCCCATATCCGCATGTACTCTTCAGCCGGCTTTTTCAGATCGCGTTCAATTTCTGTTTGTAAGGAAGTCAATGCTTGAAGAAGACGGTCAAATTGCGATCGCTCTAATGAGCCTTGAAAAGTATCACCGATTTTCTCTAATTGGACTAGCATTCTTTCAATTTCAACAGTATACGGA
>JAEWMK010000251.1 GCA_023457235.1 Bacillota bacterium | reverse complement strand
CAATTCCGAAGGAATTAAGAAAGGTATTCTTTCAGGACAGAAAAAAGTTAAATGAATTAGCTAAACAAGTTGCAGAAGTATTTCAGTACCACTATGAACATAAAAGTAAAAAACGAAATCAAAAAGTAGGAGTCATTACAGTTATTCATACATTTGGAAGAGATTTAAAGTTCAATCCACATATACATGCTTTAGTTACAGAAGGTGCAATTGATAATCGAAATGAGTGGGTTCCAAGTGACTATATCTCCTATGAATTCTTAAGAAAATCATGGCAAAAGGTATTGGTGGATTTATTGAAGAAGTGGTATCCGGATAATTATAAGGTTAAAGATTTAATTAATGAATTGTACCTTCAGTACCCAAAAGGTTTTTATGTAAATGCGGAGAAAAAAATGAAAGATGCAAAAGGTGCTGCCAAGTACATTGGAAGATATTTGGCAAGACCGGCTATCGCAGAATATAGAATTGAAAAATATGATGGAGAGACTGTTCACTTTTGGTACGAAGATCATCAAACAGGTAAAAGAGTTGATAAAAAACAACCAGTATATAAATTCCTTTTTGATCTTTTACAACATATTCCACCCAAGCATTTTCGAATGGTTGGTCGTTTTGGGTTGTACAGTAGAAGATCGTATCAGAAAGCAAAGAATATTCTTAGCCTGTATTCTTTTATGAGAACAAAACAATTATCCCTATTACTTGAAACAAAAAAGAAGAAGAAAACATATAGACAACGAATGATTGAGGCTTTCGATAAAGATCCATTTATTTGCCCATGTTGTCACTTAGAGATGGAGTTAGTGGAAATCTATCATTCAGACTACGGTTACTTGTATCATTATATGGAAGACATGGAGTTTATTAAAGAGTGGAGGAAGATGGGTCTTGTCAAAAAACAAAAAACCGGATGAACTAAGTAAGGAGTTTCTAGAATGGTTGGAGGAAGATGATCCTTTTGGTTTAGATGATGAAATCGTTCTACTTTCGTTTAAATGCAAAGATTGTGGTAAAAGGGACGAAGTCCCTGAATATGTTGTTGAAGATTTTAGTGTGGACTTAAATGAGGATGAAGAAGTAGAAATTGAGTGTCCTTTTTGTGGAGGCACTATGCTACGAGCGAGAAATGTCCCAAGTGAGTAATCTACACTTGGGACGTGGATGAAGTCGCGTTAGCGATTTTGTTCTTTATGATAAAATAGGATACAATACTGGCATTAATCTGGAATGGAGGAGACTTTGTGAAAAAAACAATTTTAGTAGTAGATGATGAAGAATCAATCCTGACATTATTACAATACAATTTAGTGCAAGCGGGCTTTGAAGTGAAAACGGCTATGGATGGGGAAGAAGGGCTTCGGATTGCGATCGATGAAAAACCAGATTTTATGATATTGGATTTGATGCTACCCAAAATCGATGGAATTGAGGTCTGTAAAGAGTTAAGACAGAAAAAGGTGTTTGTTCCAATCCTAATGTTAACAGCAAAAGGTGATGAATTTGATAAAGTATTGGGGCTTGAATTAGGTGCAGATGATTATATGACAAAACCTTTCAGTCCAAGGGAAGTAGTGGCCCGAGTTAAGGCTATATTGCGCAGAACTCAAATTATCGAAGAAAACGAACCAAGCGAATCGGCTAAGCAAGAAAAATTGAATCACGGAGATTTGTTAATTTTACCTGAACAGTACGAAGCATTTTTTGAAGGTCAATTATTAGAACTAACACCAAAGGAATTCGAACTATTATTATACCTTGTCAAAAATAAAGGAAAAGTATTGACGAGGGATCAATTGCTTAGCGCCGTTTGGAATTATGATTTCGTTGGTGATACAAGAATTGTTGATGTTCATATAAGCCATTTACGTGAAAAAATTGAAAAAAACACAAGAAAACCGATCTATATCAAAACTGTAAGAGGACTTGGATATAAGATGGAGGCTCCTAAAGGAAATGAGAAAGAATCGAACTAAAATTATTGTTCCTTTATTTATCTTATTGCTAATTATGGTAGTACTTTTAGGCTTTCTCCTCGGATTGGCTTTTTCTCCTTTTATGGAGTCGACCACAATCATTATCCATAAAATTTGGGGGCTATTTTTTACATGCTTAGGAATAATAGGCTTTCTTTTAATCTTAATAAAGAATAAGCTAACTGAACTATATATGATTCCGATTAAGTCAACAACAATGGTTGCTAATGAACTTTCAAAGGGGAATTATAAAGCACGTCTTTACGAAGACAAAATGGATGAAACGAGAAGCCTAAGTCAATCTATTAATATCCTTGCTCGTAATCTTCAACAAACGACAGCCGCACAAGAAATGCAGCAGGACCGATTGCATACTTTAATTGAAAGTATGGGAAGTGGCCTAATTTTAATAGATGGAAGAGGTTATATTAATCTTTTAAATAAATATTTTAAAGATATTTTTGAT
The DNA here is from genome assembly GCA_023457235.1 of Bacillota bacterium. Lineage (GTDB taxonomy): Bacteria > Bacillota > Bacilli > Bacillales > Bacillaceae_J > Schinkia. Next base: position 8,318 of record JAEWMK010000251.1, on the reverse strand, counting down.
ATTGATCCTAGGGAATACCTGACTAAGCCCTATCATGAAGCATTTGAACATAAAGAAATTATTTCCTTAGTTGAACAAATTTTTATGACCGAAAGATCCGTCAGAAAACAGCTCCACCTGCCACTAAAAATAGAAAGACGTCATTTTGAAGTATACGGAGCACCTATTATTGGGACAAGAGAAGAGTGGAAAGGTGTGGTCCTTGTCTTTCATGACATTACGGAGTTAAAGAAACTGGAACAAATGAGAAAAGATTTCGTTGCCAACGTTTCTCATGAGTTAAAAACACCGATGACATCAATCAAGGGTTTTTCTGAAACCTTACTTGATGGAGCAATGGATGATAAAGAAATGCGAGAGTATTTTCTTAATATTATTTTAAAAGAAACAGATCGCCTCCAAAGCTTAATTAACGACCTCTTAGATTTATCAAATATTGAACAAGAAAGCTTTAAGCTGAACATTTCCAATGTTGATTTGAAAATTGTTCTTGAAGAAGTAATGGTTATTATTAAAGGCAAGGCCGAAAAGAAGGAAATCGAAATCGAAACAATAATTGATATTGAGCATCCTGTTCTTGAAGGTGATCTTTATCGAATCAAACAAATATTTATAAATCTTATTAATAACGCGATAACCTATACAATGAATCATGGAAAAGTAAAAATAGAATGTGTTGATTTAGATGATAGATACGAAGTAAATATTTCGGATACAGGTGTTGGGATTAGTAAAGACCAAATACCGAGAATTTTTGAAAGGTTCTACAGGGTGGATAAAGCGAGAAGCCGCCATTCCGGTGGAACAGGCTTAGGTCTGGCGATTGTAAAGCATATTGTCGAAGCACATCATGGAAAAATTGATGTGAAAAGTGAAGTTGATAATGGAACTACTTTTTCCGTAATATTACCTAAATTTCAATTAGAAAAAATGAAACTTTCCGAGTAGTTCAGCGTATTACTTATTAACAAATCTAAAAAGGGGGAGGTACGTGATGATTAGTTTAAAAAGAATTTATACTTCATTTGGTTTGTTTATTTTAATACTGATTCTCGGTGTTGTCGGATTTACAAGCTGGTATACAGTGGATGAATCAGAACAAGCTGTTATTTTGACATTTGGTAAAATTGATGAAGGAATTTCTCAGCCTGGATTGCACTTTAAGATGCCATGGCCAATTCAGGATGTACGCAAGCTATCTAAAGAAACATTTAGTTTACAGTTTGGATATAAAGAGGAAAGTGGAGAGATTGTCGAGGAGTTTCCACAGGATACAAAGATGATCACTGGGGATGAAAATATCGTTCTTGCCGATTTAGTTGTTCAATGGAAAATAACCGATCCAGGTAAATTCTTGTATAATGCAGAAGACCCTAGAAACATCCTTTATAATGCAACTTCCGCTTCATTAAGGGGAGTAATCGGTAGTTCCAAAATTGATGATGTGTTAACTTCAGGAAAAGCGGAGGTTGAAGCAAAGGTTAGAGATGTGTTAACAGAACTTTTAACTGATTATGATATTGGGATCTCCATTCTTGCTGTTAAACTTCAAGATGTAGAGTTGCCGAATGAAGAGGTTCGAAAGGCATTTACACAAGTAACGGATGCCAGGGAAACAATGAATACTAAAATCAATGAAGCTAATAAATATTTAAATCAGAAAAAACAAGAGGCTGAAGGGGAAAAAGATGCAATCATCTCAAGGGCAGAGGGTGATCGCGCCGCCCGTATTGAAAAGTCTATTGGGGATGTAGCGGTTTTCAATGCCCTTTATAATGAGTATAAAAAGCAGCCTGAAATTACAAGAAAGCGTTTAGTGCTTGAAACAATAGACCAAGTATTACCTAACGCAGACGTCTATATTCTAAATGATGATGGTGGAACGTTAAAATACCTTCCGATTCGTCCTTTAGAAGGAAATAATCCGGCCCCGCAAACGAAGGCTACAGAGCAGGGAGGGAGTGACAAAAAATGAGTGATAAAAAAATAGTGAATTTAGATGATTTGAAAAATAAAAATATCGAATGGAAGAAATATACGAAATTTGGTATCGGTATCTTAATCTTTTTTGTCCTTATTGGATTTATCCTGAGCAATGTCTTTGTTGTAAAAGAAGGCGAATACAAGGTGATCCGTCAATTTGGGGAAGTCGTCCGCATCATCGATCAACCGGGATTAAATTATAAAATTCCATTTATTCAATCTGTCCAAACCTTGCCGAAATACCAAAAGTTTTACGAGGTGCAACAGGCAGAAATAAACACGAAAGATAAAAAACGAATACTTGTCGATAATTATGCTGTTTGGAGAATTCAAGATCCGAAAAAAATGATTTCAAATCTACGGACTGTAGAAAATGCTGAAGCTAAAATGAGTGAGTTTATCTTCTCAGTAGTAAGAACAGAACTTGGTCAATTAAACTATGATGAAATCATTGATGAAGAAAATTCAAATCGTGGCAGTTTTAATGAAGCAATTACTACAGAGGTAAATGAATTGCTGCAAAGGGATAATTATGGAATTATCGTGACTGATATTCGCATGAAAAGAATCGATTTACCGACTGAAAACGAGGAATCTGTGTATAAGCGGATGATTTCTGAACGTGAAACGAAAGCCCAAGAATATTTATCAATGGGTGATGCCGAGAAAAACAGAATCATTGCCAATACAGACCGGGAAGTGAAAGAATTATTAGCAAAAGCACAATCAGATGCTGAAAAGATTAGAGCTGAAGGTGAACAAAAAGCAGCCCAAACGTATAATGATGCCTTTAGTAAAGATCCGAGCTTTTATAATCTTTTCCGTACTTTAGAATCTTATAAACGGACAATTGACGGGGAAACGGTTATTATACTTCCAGCTGATTCTCCTTATGCTAAGCTACTAATGGGCTATACTGAATAAATAGAAAAGCGGAAGCACCCGTTTAGCGACGAACAAACTGGAGCTGGACAAATAAAAAAGCAATCGGCATTTCGCTGGTTGCTTTTTTCAATATTTATCACGAACATGGTAAAATATAGTTTAGGGAGGTTTTTTTATGAGCGAACAAAAACAAAAAATTGTATTAATCGATGGCAACAGTATTGCTTACCGAGCTTTTTTTGCATTGCCACTTCTTAATAATGACAAAGGGATATTTACGAATGCCGTTTATGGGTTCACGATGATTTTAATGAAGGTTTTGGAAGATGAAAACCCATCGCATATTTTAGTTGCTTTTGATGCCGGAAAAACGACATTTCGCCATCAAACATTTTCTGAATATAAAGGTGGACGCGAGAAAACACCGCATGAGCTTTCTGAACAATTTCCATTTATAAGAGAAGTTCTAGATGCGTTTAACATCCCGAGATATGAACTGGAACTTTATGAAGCGGACGATATTATCGGAACATTAGCGAAAAAAGCGGAAAAAGAACAAATTGAAGTGAAGGTGATATCCGGTGATAAGGATTTACTGCAGCTAGTTTCCGATTATGTGACGGTTCTCCATACTAAAAAAGGCATCACAGATGTAGATACATATGATCTAAATCAAATTAAGGAAAGATACAATTTAACGCCGGATCAGATTATTGATATGAAAGGATTAATGGGAGATTCATCGGATAACATTCCAGGTGTCCCGGGGGTTGGTGAGAAAACAGCGATAAAGCTGTTGACCCAATTTGGCACATTAGAGAAAACACTAGAATCAATTGCAGAAGTAAGCGGAAAAAAACTGCAGGAAAAGTTGGCGGAAAATATCGATCAAGCCTTGATGTCGAAGAAGTTAGCAACAATTAATTGTGAGGCTCCTATTGAAATTACAATCAACGATATTGCCCGTCAGGAAGTAAATAAGGAAAATGTTATTAAAATTTTTAAAGAGCTTGGTTTTAATTCGCTGCTTGAAAGAATAGGTGACAGCGATTCAACGTCAGAGCTTCAAGAAATAGAAGAAATCGCTTATAAAATCGTAACGGATATAACAAATGACATGTTAACGAATGAATCGGCATTAGTAGTTGAGATTATCGAGGAAAATTATCATGAAGCTGAAATTGTTGGTTTTTCGTTGGTTAATAGTAAAGGAAAGTTTTTTATAGCAACGGACAATGCTTTAGCTTCTGAAACATTTAAAACTTGGCTTGGAGATGAGGATGCGAAAAAGTTTGTTTTTGATGCCAAACAATCGATTGTCTCACTTAAATGGAAAGGAGTAGACCTAAAAGGGATCGATTTTGACCTTTTAATTGCCTCCTATCTATTAAATCCAGCAGAAACAAATCATGAAATTACAGATTTCGCAAAACGGAATGGCTACTTGAATATAAATCTTGATGAAGCTGTATATGGTAAAGGTGCAAAACGCAAGGTTCCATCTGTTGAGGAATTAGCGGACCATCTTGTTCGGAAGGCAGATGCTATTTTTGCCGTAAAAGATAAAGCGATTAAGGATTTAGAAGATAATAATCAATATGATTTATTTAGACATCTTGAACTGCCATTATCATTTATTTTAAGTGAAATGGAAACGACCGGTGTTGTGGTTGATACAGATCGCCTTGAAAAGATGGGTGTTGAACTCGATACTCAATTAAAGCAAATGGAAGAAAAAATTCATGAACTTGCAGGTGAACCATTCAATATTAATTCACCTAAACAGCTAGGAGTCATTTTGTTTGAAAAGTTGAATTTGCCTCCAGTTAAAAAAACAAAAACAGGCTATTCAACATCAGCGGATGTGCTAGAAAAGTTAGCCGATGCCCATGAGATGATTCCGCTTTTATTGAATTTCAGACAGTTAGGAAAGTTAAAATCAACCTATATTGATGGCCTTCTAAAGGTTGTTCATAAGGATACAAGTAAAATCCACACCCGCTTTAATCAAGCATTAACACAGACTGGAAGATTAAGTTCGACTGAACCAAACCTGCAAAATATTCCTATCCGCATGGAGGAAGGACGAAAAATCAGGCAAGCCTTTATTCCATCCGAACAGGGCTGGGTTATTTTTGCAGCGGACTATTCTCAAATTGAATTGCGGGTAATGGCTCATATTTCACAAGACGAAAAATTAATGGATGCTTTCAGAGAAGGCAAAGATATTCATACTAAAACAGCAATGGATGTATTCCATGTGAACGAAGAAGAAGTGACTTCTAATATGCGTCGCCAAGCCAAGGCAGTAAACTTTGGTATTATCTACGGCATTAGTGATTTTGGTTTATCACAAAACCTGGGAATTACAAGAAAAGAGGCCGGTAAATTTATTGATCAATACTTAAAGAGCTTCCCAGGTGTAAAGACGTATATGGACGATATTATTCTCGCAGCCAGAGCAAATGGCTATGTAACAACAATTCTAAATCGACGCCGTTATTTACCTGATATCACAAGCAGAAACTTCAATATTAGAAGTTTTGCGGAGCGTACGGCTATGAATACACCAATTCAGGGTAGTGCAGCCGATATCATCAAAAAAGCCATGATTGATATGGCAGAACGCTTAAAAAAGGAACAACTGCAAACAAGACTTTTACTCCAGGTTCATGATGAATTAATTTTTGAAGCACCAGAAAATGAAATTGAAAAACTAAAACAAATTGTTCCTGAAGTGATGGAAAATGCCGTTAAACTTGATGTTCCATTAAAAGTCGATTATTGCTTTGGCCCAACCTGGTTTGATGCCAAATAACAGGGGCAGTGCCTGTCCCCATGCATCAGTTGGGCTGTCACCAAAAAAGGAGATGTAATGATGCCTGAATTGCCGGAGGTTGAAACAGTCCGCAGAACCTTACTCAAGCTAGTCAAAGGCAAAAAAATTGACCATGTCGAGGTATTTTGGCCGAAAATAATAAAAGAACCAGCTGATGTAGGTCAGTTCCAGTTCCTGTTGAAAGGGCAATCCATTGTAGATATAGGAAGGAGAGGGAAATTTCTAAAGTTTATTCTTGATGACTACACTTTAGTTTCCCACCTCCGTATGGAAGGACGCTACGGCCTGTACAAACAAGAGGAACCGTATGATAAACATACCCATGTTCTGTTTACATTTACAGATGGTACCGAGCTTCGCTATCGCGACGTACGGAAGTTCGGTACGATGCATCTTTTTCCAAAGGGTAATGAAGAAAAGGAATTGCCCTTAAATCAGCTCGGGGTTGAGCCTTTTTCCGAAGAATTCACAGTTGAATATTTAAGAGAGCGGTTAAAGAAAACTGACCGTAAAATAAAGGTAGCACTTTTAGATCAAAAAATAGTCGTTGGACTTGGCAACATCTATGTCGACGAGGCCCTATATAGAGCGGGCATCCATCCGGAGCGATCAGCGAACTCGCTGACAAATAAGGAAATTAAGCTCCTGCATCAAGAAATAATCGATACATTACATGAAGCAGTAGAAAAGGGCGGAAGTACAATTCGTTCCTATGTAAATAGCCAGGGGGAAATCGGAATGTTCCAGCTGGAGCTATTTGTTTATAGCAAAAAAGGGGAACCATGCCAAAACTGTGGAACACCGATCGAAAAAACAACAGTAGGTGGCAGAGGCACACACTTTTGTCCACGATGTCAAAAACGAAAAGCGTAACAACGAAATGGAAGGTGGGGAACGAATGTCAACTGTTTTAGGTTTAACCGGGGGAATTGCAAGCGGCAAAAGCACTGTTGCCGGAATGCTACGGGATCTCGGGATAGTTATCATTGATGCAGATATTATCGCGCGAGAGGTAGTCGAAGTTGGGGAAGATGCTTACTTTAAAATAGTAGGAGCATTCGGAAGAAACATTCTCCATGATGACCGAACTATAAATCGTCAGAAACTCGGCGAAGTCATCTTTAATAATGAACAAAAAAGAAAAGTTTTAAATAGTATTGTTCATCCAGCTGTTCGTGAAAAAATGAACCGATTAAAACAGGAGCACCTTGAAAAAGGGGAAAAAATCATCGTTTTAGATATTCCTCTTCTTTTTGAAAGCAAACAAACTCATTTGGTTGAGAAAATTATTCTCGTATATGTAGACCGAGACGTTCAGCTAAAACGATTGATAGAGAGAAATGGTTTATCGATTGATGAAGCAGAAGCGAGAATTAACTCACAAATGCCATTAACTGAAAAAATTCCGTTAGCGGATGCGGTAATAAATAATAACGGCTCGATTGAAGAAACAAAGGAACAATTATTGGCTGTCCTGAGAAAGTGGCAATTAATATAGCATATTTAAAGCTGAAATTATTATTTCATAAATATTTTTATAAAAATGAGCATTAGTCTAACATTTGGAGTGTTATTTATGTTATACTATTTGTACTGAAAAGATAAAAAAAGTATAACACAATCCGGAAGGAGACAATAAGGTGAAGGCAAGAGTAGCGATAAATAGTTTTGGGCGTATAGGTAGAATGTTTTTTAGGAGTGCAATTCTTGATGATACATTTGAAATTGTAGCGATTAATGCAAGCTACCCAGCTGAAAATTTAGCACATATGTTAAAATATGATAGCGTCCATGGGAAATTCCAAGGTAAAGTTGAAGTTGAAGAAAATGCAATCATTGTTAATGGCAAACGTGTTCAATTATTAGATCAACGTGATCCTAAGCTTCTCCCTTGGAAGGAATTAAATATAGATATCGTTATTGAAGCAACAGGAAAGTTTAACTCAAAAGATAAGGCAATTGCACATATCGAAGCAGGTGCGAAAAAGGTTATCATTACAGCGCCAGCTAAAGGTGAAGACGTTACAATCGTAATGGGTGTAAATGATGAAATCTATGATCACGAAAACCACCATGTGATTTCGAATGCATCTTGTACAACTAACTGTTTAGCACCAGTAGTTAAGGTTTTAAATGAGCAATTTGGTATTGAAAATGGATTAATGACAACGGTTCATGCTTATACAAATGACCAAAAGAATGTTGATAATCCACATAAGAAAGACCTTCGTCGTGCTCGTGCATGTGCACAATCGATTATCCCAACATCTACGGGTGCTGCTAAAGCAATCGCAACAGTAATGCCTGAAATGGCTGGAAAACTACATGGTATGGCTTTACGTGTACCAACACCAAACGTTTCTTTAGTAGACTTAGTAGTTGACTTGAAACGCGAAGTAACAGTTGAAGAAGTAAATAATGCTTTCCGTAAAGCTGCTGCTGAGGGACCGATGAAGGGCATTTTAGGAATCACTGATGAGCCGTTAGTATCGATCGATTTTACAACTGATGATCGTTCAGGTATTGTTGATGAACTTTCAACAATGGTGATCGGCGGCAAAAAATTAAAAGTGTTAGTTTGGTATGACAATGAATGGGGTTACTCAAGTCG
>JAEWMK010000250.1 GCA_023457235.1 Bacillota bacterium | reverse complement strand
GCATGATAAGGGTGCCAAGAAGCTTTCCATTCGCCAGAAATTCATGCAGAATAAATTTAATTAGACCGTTTACCCATTCTTGTACAGAAAACTGCTTGTCCCCTTTCACAAATTCCATAAACGTCCCTTTTTGGCTTTCTGGCAAAAAACCACCGTATTCATAGATAATGTCGTCCCAAAATCTTTTCACCCCGTCGATCCCAAGCTTCTCTAGTTCACTATCAATAAAGCCTTGGCTCGTTTCATTCGGGGTGGCTTGTACTATAAGAGGTGAAAATAAAGTAAATAAGAACATTGCCGCTGCTAATAGAAAAAACAACTTTTTTGTCTTTTTTTGTGATAAGAGCAACCTTTTCACCGTCTTTCTATGATCAAATGTTTTAGGAAAATATATTAGGATGGAATCAATGAAATCACTGTTTCGATGATGACTGTTAAGATCGGAATGGCCATAATTAAAATTAAAATTTTGCCGGCCATCTCTATTTTTGAGGCAATTGCTCCTTGCCCTGCATCTTTCGTTATCTGTGACCCAAATTCGGCAATATAGGCAATCCCGATAATCTTTAGAATCGTTTCAACATACATCATATTGACATTCGCTGTAACAGCGATCCGTTCAAGCATATGAATAATTTCATAAATCTGATCAACTAGAAAAAGAAAGATAATGATGCTGACAAAGATGACCAACATAGATGCAAATGCCGGTTTTTGTTCTTTGATAATTAATGCCAAAAAAGTCGCGATTAGTGCCACACCAACTATTTGTAATATTTCGATGTTGGCCCCCTCCCCTACTGAAAAAGAAAGACTCCTTTAATCTTTGTAAACAAATCTTGCAGTTTCGTAATAACCAAAAATAAAATATAAATAAAAGCAATTAAGGTTACCCAATGCGCAAAATCTTCTTTGCCCATTTGTTTAAAAATTGTATGAAGAAAAGCTGTTATGATCCCTATTCCTGCTACATGAAAAATGATACTTGGATTGAACTCCATCAAATTCTCCTCCTAAAACAACTACATCAATAAAATGACAATTAATAATCCGGTTAAAAACCCGAGGTTCTTAACCATTTTTTCGTATCGGCCTTGTTTCTCTATTGCATCATTTTCTTCACGTTCAAGATGTATTAATGCTAATCGAATATGTTTTTGTTGGTGCTCACGATCATGCTGCCCTAATGTTTCTCCGAATTGCCGCAATACTTCATACTCACCTTGTCGAAATGCAGTCTTGTTCCATATTGAATCCAAGCTTTCCTTCCAAGCAGAGCTTACTATTGTTTCTCCTTCTGAAAGCCGTCTTGCAAATCTGGAAAAAAATACAGATAAAGGCTTTTCAAATTGTTTTGAAATATGATTGCATGCTTCACTTAAAGAAGAATGTCCATACATGATCTCAGCTTCCAATGATTGCAGAGCGACCTTAAGCTGCCGTAATTGTCTTGGACGTTCACTTAATTTTTTGGCAGCTTCAAATCCAAACCAAGTAGTGGCAACGATAATTAAAATGGCGCCAATTAGTTTCAACTTCTACTCACTCTCGATTCTTTATGGAAAATGACCTCGTCATTATTTTTTCGGATCGTGTTAATAGTTCCTGGTCCATACTTTCTTGAAAGCTCAACAAATCTATCAAACACCTGCAGATCCATTAGAGGTTTAATCGATGGCCGCTTATATAGGTCTTGGGTAGTAGAGCCATGAACGGATATAAAGAGGGCCACACCAGCATTCACAGCCTCTAAAATGGCTTCTGTATCTTCCAATCTTCCAATTTCATCAACAACAAGAATATCTGGGCTCATCGATCGTATTAACATCATCATTCCTTCTGCCTTAGGACATGCATCCAAGACGTCGATACGCGGTCCAAATTGATGCTGTGGAATTCCTTTCACACAACCGGCAATTTCAGACCTTTCATCAACGATACCAACCTTGAAAGATGGTATATTGCTGTCATAGCTCCCAGTACTCATAATTCTGGCCATATCTCGTAATAACGTTGTTTTTCCTGTTTGGGGCGGTCCATATATGATTGTGTTCAGCCATCTACCACTATATAGATAAGGAGTAAGAGGATCAGCAATCCCAACCTTTTCTTTGGCGATCCTTATATTATAGGAAGTAATATCTTTGATTGCTTTGACTTGACCTTTTTCAGTGATCACTTTCCCTGCCAGTCCAACACGATGACCACCGGGAATCGTAATATAGCCCCGCTTAAGTTCTTCTTCTAATGTGTAAATAGAATAGTCACTTAGTTTATTTAATAGAGTAAGGCCATCCTGTTTCGTTACAATATATCCATTTGGATAAAAAGGCTCCCCATCAATTACTAGCTCGAGCGGTCGTTCAAGCCTGATTCGAATCTCCTCGATTCTATTTTGAACAGACTCGGAATACTGGCATATTCTTTCTACAATTGTTGTTGGCAGCATTTCAAAAATTACTTCATTCACCAGTGTTCCTCCCCACATAACCTTTTACTGACAATTTATGCTTGTCCGCCTCTGTTTTATGACTATTTATATATTCCAAATAGAATAAATCCAACACCTAATCCAATAAAGAGTAGTTTTGAAAAAGAAATTTCATCGGCTAAATTGATTAGACCTATACTCATTGTGAGGATAAGGACGGTAGGACCAACAATGGCTAAAACGGCATTTACTGCCATAGCCTTTCTAACATCATTGAATATAAGCATTAAGATTGCTGCTGATACTTCTATTAATCCAGATATCAATCGTAACCCAGCCATTGACATTACTGCTGTGTCAAGGAGTGCAAACCAGCGTCTCAAAAATGTTCCCCCCATTTGTTTGTCCATCTGCTAAATATTATGATAAGCGTGGAAAAATAGACCTAAGAAATGCGGAAGCACCTGCTTAGCAAGCATAAAAAAACAAAAAAAACAGAGGAAAAAAAATCTCCTCTGTTTGAATCATTCAATATTCTAATTATGCTCTTGATACGTATTTGCCGTCAGCAGTATTGATGATCAACATGTCACCTTCGTTAACGAATAATGGAACTTGTGTTACTAATCCAGTTTCTAATGTTGCTGACTTTGTTACGTTAGAGGCTGTATCCCCTTTAATGCCAGGTTCAGTTTCAGTAACCCTTAATTCAACAGTATTTGGAAGCTCTACTCCAAGTGTTTCTCCTTGGAATGTCATGATATGAACTTCCATATTTTCTTTTAAGAATTTAAGCTCATGCGCAATTTGAGATGCGTTTAATTCTAATTGCTCATAACTTTCATTATCCATAAATGTATGAACATCACCACTTGCATATAGATATTGCATTCTGCGGTTTTCGATACGAGCTTTAGCTACTTTTTCGCCGGCACGGAACGTCTTTTCTTGAACAGCACCTGTACGAAGATTTCTTAATTTAGAACGAACGAAAGCCGCACCCTTACCAGGCTTTACGTGTTGGAATTCAATAACCTGCCAAATTCCACCGTCAACTTCAATTGTTAAACCAGTTCTAAAATCGTTTACTGAGACCATTAATGTATCCTCCTAAAAATAAAATGAGTATAGTAGTATAAAATATGATAAATGCATATTTATAATAGTAATAATTCCTTTGGTGAATGGGTTAAAGCAACGTTACCGTCCTTCGTAATGACAATGTCATCTTCGATGCGCACTCCGCCTACTCCTTCGAGATAAATGCCAGGCTCCACTGTCACGACCATTCCAGGCTCTAATATTGTATCAGATTTGACTGATAAGGCAGGT
>JAEWMK010000249.1 GCA_023457235.1 Bacillota bacterium | reverse complement strand
GAGTGTCGGTTCGACCCCGACCACCGGTATCTTTAGAAGAACTGAATTGATTTTAGACTTCATAAAGCTCACAAATGTTGATAACAACGTTTGTGAGCTTTTTTTTGTTAAAGAGGAAATGTAAGTTGAGTGTGTATTCCATTTTTCGACAATAATCAAATTATAAAAAGATTACAATAAATATACTTGGTAAAAAAATTAAGAGAATTGTCATGAAGGAGTATACAAAATGAACAAGTGGCTTTTTGGATTTTTAGTTGTATTGACGACCGCTTTAATGGGATCTTCTTTTGCAGTTGGAAAGATTGGATTAGCTTACGTGACACCGATCATGTTGGTTGCGCTGCGATTTCTTCTAGCAGGGGTCATCATGGCGATTGCTGTAAAATTTTTAAGGCTTCCTCATCCAAGGGAGGCTTCAGATTGGATAAAAGTAGCTATCATTGGGTTCTTTCAAACGGCTGGTGTCATGGGCTGTATTTTCATGAGTTTACGTACGATAACAGCGGGGCAATCATCTATACTAACCTTTATGAACCCCCTTTTAGTTGTTGTATTCGGAACCCTTTTCATGAAAATAACTTATCGTTTGCAACAGTGGGTCGGGGTTATGTTAGGATTTGTAGGCGTATTCATTACACTTGGTGCACAGGTAGACTTTCAAATTGGAACTCTTTTAGGTTTTCTCTCGGCCGTTTCGTGGGCGATCGGAACACTATTAATCAAAAAATGGGGCACCAGAATCAATACATGGGTTTTAACCGCTTATCAAATGTTGTTTGGCGGTTTGATATTATTTATTGGCAGTTTTATTTTGGAAAATCCTTCGTTTCAAATCACGGCTTTATCGATTACCATTTTAGTATGGCTGGCTTTAATGGCTTCGATCGTACAATTTGCCGTCTGGTTTTACCTTTTACAAAAAAGCGATCCAGGAAAGACAAGCGCATTCTTATTTTTAGCACCATTTTTCGGTGTTCTTACAGGCTGGTTATTGTTAGACGAAGTGATCAATTGGTACGTAATACTCGGAGGCGTTTGTATATTTACAGGCATATTCCTGGTTAATTGGACCGCTAGGCCGAGAGTTCAAGCAGATCATGATTTTGTGAAATCATCAGTTTGATGGGAAATGATCAAACTTTAATTATCATTAAGAGACATCAGACATAGAACTAGTTTTGGTTCTAATGTTCCTGCTGTAGAAGAATCATATACTCCCGAAACAAATCGGTGTGATTGAACGACTCCATCCAAGAGATTTTTATAATTTGTTAACAGGGGAATAAAAGAAAAGTACGATTCCTTGTTCTTTTCTTTTATTTGTGTATGAAACTCAGTCTTTCTTCATCAAAATCTATAATACCCTAACGGGTGACAGTGACAAAGGACAACCCTAAAAAAGTGAAAAATAAAATTGATTTCATAAAAAAGGTGCTCCCAAAAATTAGCTTTCACTAAATTTATGGACAGCCCTTTTTTTTAGTTGTGGAGGGATTTTACATTATTTGTCGAATATTCTTTAATAATTATGAATCACAAAGTAGGAGTGGATTTATTATGACAATTGCCGAAATTCATGGAAAGCTTTCTCCTTATGAGCACATGGAAGATTTACTAACCTCAGATGTATTTTCTACCTTCAAGTATCTTGACGTCAACAATGGCCTCATTCCATTTCTGAAAAAGCAACAGATTTTAAGGACAATGCACCGCCTGATTTTCTCGAGGATATTGTGGAAGCGGATTATATATTTTGGCCAAGGACGACCTATCTGAACAGAGAACCCGATGTCCTAATAATACTAACAAAAAAAGACCAAACCATAATATCTATTTTAATAGAGGCAAAATATCATTCGGGAAAAAGTAATGTAAAACGAGACGAAGCCGCCACTGATAAAGAAAGCAATCCATTAAAGCATTTAGATGGTGACCAACTTGCCGAATTATTTCAGGAACTAGAGGAAGGAAAAATCCATATCAATGATCCCGTTATAAGAGACAAGTATATTCGATCAGCAGGCAACAGGTATTTCTTTTTCGTAACTGCCCATTATGCTTCACCAAGGCATGATATCGAAGAAACTTTCAAAGTAATTGAGAAAAAACAGTACTTTAATCAAAATTATCATAATTTCTTTTGGGTTAATTGGATAAGCATCATTGATGTCATTGAAGAAGTGAATTCAAAGGAAACCTGGAAAAATGCCCCTACTATGCGTTATTTGCTATTAGATTTGAAAGCTTTACTGCAAAGGAAAGGCCTGGTTCCATTTTATAGATTTACTAAACTAAATAGAAAAATTTTAGCACCGAAGTATTTTTTCTGGGAAGAAACTGAGAAGGTGGATCAACCACTATTTTCAGGAATTGACACTAGTAAACTAATAAAAGCTGAAAAATATTTTTGGATGGGGGAATAAAGGGTGGCAACCGGAAATGAAATAAAACAAATCTACGACATGATGAAAACAGTCTGTCAGGAAACCAGCAAATTAATGATTGTGATTAATGACATGATGGAAAATGAAGGGTTTTTGGCGGTTGGTGATAGTAGTGTGATGTTCGGAAAATCAGCACATTATCGCTATCCAGATTATTGGCTTCCATATTTCTTACAGAGAGTATTTACTAAGAATAAGAATTCTAAAAAGGGCATCGGAGTGAATATTATTTTTGATGGAAGCAATGATGGATTAGAAAATAAAATTCCATTTGTAACATGTGGTGTTGTAGAATCTCCTGAAAGAGTTACTAAGGGTAATGGTCTTTATTTGGCGGGATGGGTTGACAATCAAGAAGTTCCGAAGGAGTTTGACGGTAAACTATGTACAACTACATTTACTGATGGAGTAATCGTAAAATCCTACTTCCTCCCGATTGAAATTTTGAACAACCAAGAAAAAGTCCACCAATACATTATCAAACCTCTTATTAGTTTATATAAAGGGCAGCTTGATAATGTCAAAAATATGATTTCGGATGTGGCCATTGGATTGGAGGAAATTGAAGGGTAAAGGTGAATAGTTTAATTTAGAAATCTTATGGTAATCCTTTTGGTGAAAGGGTAAAGGTGCCATTTATGATAAATTTTCCAGATGTAGCTAATCAATCAAGCAGAAGATTTGTTGTAGGGAATCAAATCTGGCGAATTTATCATACCAGAATGTAAAACTGAGGAACTTTCATACTAACCTATTTTAATTTCTTTGAAAGTGACAGAGGTTCTATGAATAATCCATTATTTGACGATTTTCGATAAGACAAGATTTTTGCAAGAGTCTAGTATATATTTTAACTAAAGGAAACTTTCTTAATAGAATTGCATCGCCTTTTTGCTTTAAAAATATAAATTTCTAAAGTGAGGGTAAATATGAACAAAATTGATTTAAATTTTGGTTGGGATGATATATGGAACCAGTGGGAATATAAGGCGAAAAACTTTTATCCCGAGTTACTTGAACCAGTACAATTGGAACATATCGAATTTCTATTTGATAATTCATCATTAAGAATATACGGATATGATTGGATACATAAAAATGATTTTAGTGAAAGAGTTAGTTTTGTTACAACAAAACCAATTGAATTTTTATATTTTGGAAAGTCCCTTAATAAAGGAACCTTATATACTGCAGAGTCACTTGTAGGTGCAAAAGATAATAAAGAGGTATTAGCAGCAATATGGATATATGCATTTGTAAAGGATCAACTCGATGTACTCCCAGAATCATGGAGAGGCAATGGTTATAGGATATTGAAAAAGATAGCTGATGAAACTTTACAAATTTTAAATAACTACAGTATTTCATGGTATCACTCTATGCGCAAACTATTACCGGAAGATTACTTCGGTAGTTTATTAGATAATATAATAATTGATGATTTTTCACAGGTTATTGATCTAGCAGCAATAAGTGCTTCTCTAGTAAATAGCCATTATTTAATAACATTATACGACTCCAAAAACAACTAGTAATTGAATAAAGTGTTGATGATTTAATATTAGGATGCATAGCTCCAATTAAGAACGCTAATCAAAAGTCATTTTCTTTACATTTAAGGGGAACCTCCATTAGGTAAATTCAGTGGCAGTTTTGTAGTTATTGCTTATCTAATAAGCAATGTTAATAAGTTTTTAATTTTTCACCGTGGAGCTGTTTATGAAACTTACGATAGTGAAAAATAATAAATACTTGTAAAGACCTTGATCAACCTATAAAAATAATTCTATATATTAATTAAAAGGGGGCAGTAATATGACAACAAATAAAGAATATAAAGAAAGAGTGGAAGAAAAGTATGGAAAACCACTGAAAGATGTCATGTATGATTTATGTGTCGCTAGAAATGTTGTTCCTACTGAAGGTGCTTTTGAGTTAGAAGTGCCAAAAAGTACATTTAATTATTGGAGGAATTATTTTAGATTTGGTCCGAATCAAAGAAAATTTGATATGGCCGAAGAAATGAAGAAGAAAGAGATTAACCGATATCTAAAGGAATTAGATGATATCCATTTAGAGCGCGAATTTAGGTTTAATAACAAACAATCCTTAGATGGGCTAAAAGAAATTATTGAAAGGTTATTGGAACTGGAGAAATTTAAAAGAATTAAGATTGATGAGAGTTCTATGGCTGACATTTCCATACTGATGAATATATCCACATTGGAGAGTACTTTAGATTATATAGAGAAATATAGAAATGGTGATTTATATCATGAATTTGTAAAAGAATTAAATTTTCTAAAGGAAAAATAATACTTTTTACATGAATATGATTTAGATAGAGTTTTGACGTATTCCATGCTGAACATATGGTGAATCATTGAACAGCAGGAATAAACACAAATAGCCAGCGAAGAAGAAAGAATTGCGTTCTTCGCTGGATCAACATTTGGGGGTATTCAGTAATTCAAAAATGTTAATTAGAATTCATCATTTTCTTATTATCAAAAAAAGTTATCTGTTCGTTATTATTCTTTTGAAATTCTTTTAAACCTGAATTTTGATGTTCTGAAGGATCTTCAGAGTGATCGAATAAAACAGTATTTGTAGAATAAACAACTTCGTCTTGAATATTTTTGTTTAGTTGGAGTTCCTCACAATCCACTGTTGTATTTTCTTCTTTTACAATTAGGTAATTAAAAACATGATTATATGATTGCTGAAAAGCTAAGTGAATTTCATCTTTAGATAGACCAAGTCGATTTGCCTTAGTTAAAATATCCGTAAAATGATTTTTTAAGCTAATCAGCACATGATTATTGTCAGGTATAAAAATCCTTTCGAGAGAAGTAAAGGATTGTGCTACTTTAATTTCTTTTAGCTTTTCAGCACCTTCACTTTGTCCGATAACATAAAGAGGTGACCATTTCTCTTTTATGTTTTCTGCAACCCCTTCCCAAGTGCCGCTTTTTTTCTTACCGGAAATTTGAGAAGATGCAACAAGTGTAACATCTCCAGTTGAGTGAATAAATTTATTACGTTGCATTGCATAAGAACCTGAAAATCGAGCTTGGATTGGTTGTACAGATAGTATTAAAACTTGACCATTTTGAATATATTTACGATATTCTTTTTTACGTGCCCATGCTGACAACCCTTCAACGGGGAAAATGATTGCTTTTCCACCATTTTGAAGTGCGGTTTCAACTGCAACAGAATCAACTCCGCGAGCTCCTCCAGAAACAACAGTAATCTCCTGTTCAGCAGCATCAGATGTAATCTTTGCTACACTTTGAAGTTCATCTTCATTAGCATCTCGAGCTCCAACTACACTTAGTGCTTTCTGGCTGTTCAAAATATTAATATCGCCAATGTAGTAATAAAAAGGAGGACGCTGTTTTAAGTTTAATTTTTTTAACCTTTTTGGAAAATCGCTTCTAAATAAAATACCATAACCGTTATGAGAAAGCTCTTCGAGTTCTAATATACCAAACCCTAGGTTTTGCCGAGATTCCACTTTTTTAATTATCTTGAGTTTTTGTGCTTCTGTTGCTTCTGTTAATATTTTTAATAAATCACTTGGATAACAATCTAATAAATATGTTGGATCCAAGTTTCTTTGTGCTAAAGATTTTACAGTGATATTCCATTCAATAATTGTTAAAGGTGTAGTTTTTGTTTGTAGCAGTGGAGCACAAAATAAATACGTGGTTTTTTCATTTTCAGAGAAATGCATGGGAAACCTCCTTTTAATCAGTTCCACTTGTATCGGCAATGGCGAATGGAGTTACTTTTATGTTTTGATATGTACTACCTAGTAATTCGGCAGCAATCGCAAATGTCCATTTAGAATCAACAAAATCATCAACTAGTAAGATGTGTTGATTGGATAAATCTATTGAAGAATTTAAGTATAAATAATCGCGTAAACTTTTTTCTTGCTGCGCGCTATTTAATAATGTTTTTTGTTCAGGTTCATTTGGTTTTTTGGCTAAAACATTAGCATACCGAACTTTTAACATTTTTGCCAGCGATTGTGCAAATAGCGGTACTAGCTGTGGACGACGATTCGAGGGTATCGGCACAATAATAAGGTTATGTATCGGCTCATGCTGTTTGTTGAAGAACTGTTGGAGTTTCTTTGAAGATACTTGGATTAAGTACTCTGAAAATGTACCATTTATATATTTGCCATGACGTGCTTCTTGTCCAAGTTCATCTTGATAGTATGCTAATACAAGACCTACTTCATGTTGGAATAGTAGATTATGATTTGTCATTAAAGATCTTTTTCTAGGTTCAATATAAATGAACTGATTATTGAAAAACTCTTGTACTTTTCCTATTTCATTATTAGTTATTATATCATTAGTAATCGTCCATGAGTTTAAACAATTACTACATTTTTTACATGGTTGTGAGAAAGGATCATCCAAACATCTTGTAATATATTGCATTAAACAATTTGTTTCATTTTGATAAAGAAGGAGTTCTTTGTATTCATTGATTTTCATTTGAATAATTGTTTCATAATATGCTTCTTGATATATATATTGTTTAGGAGTACGATAATATCTTGTAGCATCTTTTCCAACTATTCCATCTAACATTAATAATTTTAAAATTTGATCCATGACAGTTTTCTTTAAATTTATATTATTTTCAAAATCTGTTCTAGACGCATCGTCAACACTTTCCAGATAATTTAATACTTCATAAATATCTTGCTGTTTTGGAAATGAATTATAAATGAAATATTCATTAATCCGACTCTCTTCTTCACCACCATATAAGAGAATACAATAAGAATTTGGAATACTTCTTCCCGCACGCCCTATTTGCTGATAATATTCAATCATTGATTTTGGGGTATAGTAATGAATGATAAATTGAATATCATCTTTATCAAATCCCATACCGAGAGCAATTGTCGAAACTAACACTTTTAGTTCGTTGTTTATTAATTTATTTTCAAGTTCAATTTTGACTTCAGGTTTTAAATTACTGTGATAGGGATAAGCGGCAATTTGATTAGTTTGTAACCATTGTGCAATTCGTTCGCATTCCTTAATTGTGGTTGCATAAATAATTCCTGTACCTGATATCATTTGTAAGTTTTTTGCTAACCAAGCATATTTTAACTCTGTATTAGGTAAGTGAATTTTGTGAAGTTGTAGTGATTCGCGTTGTAGTGGTCCTCGAATAATTTCACAATTGCCAAGTTGATTAGAGATATCTTCAATTACTCGATTATTTGCGGTTGCAGTTGTTGCTAAAATCCCAATGTTCTTAGGTAAGATATTTAAAATTTGGTGAATGCGACGGTAATCAGGTCGGAAATCGTGACCCCAATCTGATATACAATGTGCTTCGTCAACAACAAATAAGGCAACACGTAATTGGCTAAGTAATTTTATAAACTCATCTTTTTGCAATTGTTCTGGAGTAATAAATAAAACATCACATTGACCAGTGTTACAACGATTTATAACGGAAATACGTTCTGATTGTGTTCTATTTTCCTGACTATTTATCGATTCTGCAATGAGACCATATTGTTTTGTGCTGTCAATTTGATTACGCGCTAGTGATAAAAGTGGGCTGATGATGACTGTGACCCCTTCTCCTTTTTTTCTTAAAATTTTCGTAGCTAAGAAGTATACGAGACTTTTTCCCCATCCAGTTTTTTGTACAACTAAAATACGTTCTTTCTTAACTATTTTTTCAACAGCTTTACATTGATATTCATCTCTG
This sequence comes from Bacillota bacterium, assembly GCA_023457235.1. Taxonomy (GTDB): domain Bacteria; phylum Bacillota; class Bacilli; order Bacillales; family Bacillaceae_J; genus Schinkia. The sequence goes on along the minus strand of JAEWMK010000249.1, from coordinate 3,592 downwards.
AATCTTGCATTTGGGCCAAATACTGTTTTTAATTCAGCTTCTAACATTAAGACACATCCTTTATTAATTTATAAATCAATTATAATATAAAATTGGTATTACTTGGTACCATAGTAATAAATAGGTATTACTATCAAGTGCTACTTTTCGATTATCAGACCGCTTATTTGTCTAAATAAAGGGCAGCTTGAAGATGCCAAAAAAATGATTTTGGATGTTGAAATTGGATTGAAGGAATTGTAGGGCATGGAAATTAATTCAATTTAATTAATGAATACTTAGGTAATTTTTTACCTATCATCCATTTTCATCAATAAACGTTTGTGTAGTAAGAAGGTACTTATACAAAGTGAGTCCCTTCTTTTTTTATATTAAAGTTCATAAGAAATTAAAATATGATACCATTTTACTAATATTGTCAATAATTGAGATTATGCAATGACTAAATAATAAATATATGAGTACAAGGAGTGAACAATAATGGCAGAACTTAAATTTGAAATCACAGAACATATCGCTGTACTTTCAGAGTCATCAAAAGGTTGGACGAAGGAGCTAAATTTAATTAGTTGGAACGGTCGTGAGCCAAAGTATGACATACGGGATTGGGCTCCAAATCATGAGAAAATGGGCAAAGGTGTAACAATTACAAAAGAGGAATTAGGCAAGCTGAAAGAGGTCCTCAAATCGCTTAGATAATGGAGGATGGTTCTCTAGTTTCCTATTTAACCCTTTCTGAAAATGATAAATTTCGGTATGCTAGTAGTATAAAAGACACATTTTGATTAAAGAGGAGCATTATTGATGATCAACTTCCAAGATAAAGTAAGTTTCATTTGGTCGATTGCAGAGGTTTTGCGTGGACCATATAAACCAGAGGATTACGGGAAGGTGATTTTGCCTTTAGCCGTTTTACGTCGTTTTGATTGCGTATTAGAAAAAACAAAAGAGGATGTCTTGGCAAACTTTGAAAAGTTTAAAACGATGAATGAAGATGCACGTGAGCCGATTTTAAACCGTATTGCAAAACAAAACTTCCATAATACGAGTAACTATGATTTCACTAAGTTACTAAGCGATGCTGATAACATCGCTGATAATTTGCGTGATTATATTAACGGCTTTTCAAAAACAGCACGAGATATAATGGACCACTTTGATTTTGATCGCCAAATAGAAAAGCTGGATAATAACAACCTTTTATACCTGACAATCAAGCGTTTTAGTGAGCTTGATCTACACCCGGAAGTTGTTTCAAATGTAGAAATGGGTTATATCTTTGAAGAATTAATTCGTCGATTCTCGGAGCATGCTGAAGCAGGGGATCATTATACACCGCGTGAGGTAGTACGTTTAATGGTTAGTTTATTGTTCCTACAAGATGATGATATTTTAACGAAACATGGTTTAACCCAAACATTATATGACTGTGCTGCTGGAACGGGAGGTATGGGTTCTGTTGCCGGGGAATACTTGAAAGAGTTAAATCCAACGGCGGATCTTGAATTTTTTGCTCAAGAAATTAACGATGAATCATATGCGATTTGTAAGGCAGATATCTTAATTAAAGGTGCAGATGCAAAAAATATTCGTCTAGGAAACACACTTTCAAATGATCAGTTCAAAGGAGAAAAGTTCGATTACTTAATTTCAAATCCTCCCTATGGGGTTGACTGGAAATCGTATGAAAAGCCTGTTAAAGCTGAACATGAGGAACTTGGGTTTAACGGACGTTTTGGTCCTGGGACACCCCGTACCAGTGACGGGCAACTATTATTCTTGCTACATCTAATTTCGAAAATGAAGCCAGTAACAGCGGAAAATCCCCAAGGTTCCAGGTTAGCGATTATTATGAATGGGTCGCCATTATTTACCGGGGATGCAGGGTCTGGTGAAAGTGAAATCCGTCGTTACGTACTTGAAAATGATTTAGTAGAAGGCATTGTCGCCATGCCAAACGATTTATTCTACAACACAGGAATTTCAACATACATATGGATATTAACGAACAATAAAGCACCATACCGTAAAGGGAAAGTACAGCTAGTGAATGCTGTGGACTATTCTAAAAAGATGAATCGTAGCATGGGAAATAAACGAAATGAAATCACACAAGAGCAAATCGATGAAATTGTGCGCTTATATGGTGACTTTAAAGGAGGCGAATACGTAAAGATTTTTGATAATGTAAACTTTGGCTATCAAAAAATTACAGTTGAACGTCCATTACGGTTAAACTTCTTAATTTCGGAAGAACGTATTCAGCGGGTAATAGAGCAAAAAACGTTCGAAAATCTTGCAACATCAAAGAAAAAAGGTAATAACGGACTAGCTGAAATTGAAGCAGGAAAGGCTGTACAAGCAAAAATTATCGAGGTATTACATAGTTTAAAGAACGAGCAACTATATAAAAATCGTGAAGATTTCACAAAGCTACTTAAGGATGAATTTAAAAAGGCAGATCTAGTAGTTGGTGCCCCCATTTTAAAGACGATTTTAGCTGGACTTTCTGAGAAGGATGAAACAGCAGATATTTGCATGAAAAATAAAACAGAAGCTGAGCCAGATCCAGACCTTCGTGATACAGAAAATGTACCATTAAAAGAGGGCATATATGAATACTTCCAAAGGGAAGTAACACCGCATGTGCCGGATGCATGGGTTGACGAATCCAAAACAAAAGTGGGCTATGAAATTCCATTCACACGTCAATTTTACAAATACACTGATCTTCGTAGTTCAGCGGAAATTATGGAAGAAATAAAGGATCTAGAAATCAATATTTCTGAGCAGTTGAGGAAGGTGTTGGGATAATGTATAAAAAATATCCTAATTATATTGATAGTAATATTCAATGGATTAATGAAATACCTAAGGAATGGCAATTAATAAAGGCAAAGTGGCTATTTAAAGAAAAGACTATAAAAGGTTATCCAAGTGAAACATTGCTATCTGTATCAAAAGGTAGAGGTTTGCTTCCAAGGGACCAATTGGAGTTTAAGGCAGTAATGGCTTTTAAAGACCTAGAAAATTTTAAGCTAGTTGCACCAAATGATTTTGTTATTCATTTACGAAGCTTTCAAAGTGGATTTGAACTTTCTAAAGTGAAAGGAATAGTTAGCCCGGCATATACTGTTTTCTATGGAAAAGATTTGGTGTATCCAGATTTTTATAAATATATTTTTTATTCTAGAGGATTTATTGACTATATTGCTGCTACTACACAAAGCTTAAGGGATGGAAAACCGATTGCTTATAATACTTTTGGTGATATGGATTTACCATTACCATCATATAAAGAGCAAATAAAAATTGCTGAATTTTTAAACTTTAAAACACAAAGTATAGATTCGGTAGTAGAAGGTAAAGAAAAACTAATTAATCTTTTAGCGGAAAAATGCCATTCACTAATCACCGAAGCTGTAACAAAAGGCTTAAATCTAGTTGTAAAAATGAAGGATTCAGGTGTTGAGTGGATTGGTGAAATACCAAATGAGTGGAAAGTGGCAAAATTGAAATACTTTTCTCATCGAATTGGCGATGGATTTCATGGAACACCTATATATGCCGATTATGGTGAAATATATTTTAT
>JAEWMK010000248.1 GCA_023457235.1 Bacillota bacterium | reverse complement strand
CCCTAAATTATCAATTTTCTCCCAGATTGGCGCAAATAAAGGATCAGTTAACGACTTCCCCGCAATATTCCCAAGTACCACAACACCAACTGCTCCCTCACTCACAGCGGTCTCAAGTTCTACTATAGCTGCATCTGGATACTGCCATGGCAATGTTGCCAACCACCTGATGCGGTCCGGATATTGCGTTTGTGCAGCGGCAAAATTTTTATTCTCCATTCGAGCAATAGCAGCACTGACTTCTTCTCCGCCCCAGTAAACGTTCGGACAAGTTAAAGATACGATTGACATATCGATTCCTACTTTATCCATGTCTTTTATTCGATGATCCCAATCAAACATTGGTGGAGTCAACGTCGTAAAAGGAGCCCCATTACGGTGGATGGCAGTCTGTCCACCAATGACCTCTTTTACTGTAAATGTGGGGCCTCCGTGGTTTTTGATTGCCTCAATATAGGCTTCACTCATAGAATGAGTGTGCATGTCAATAACAGGAACTTTACTCATGATTTTTTCCTCCTCATAATTTGCAATTTTGCTATATTACGTTTTTTATAACGTTACTAATATATATTTAACAAAACTTTCTAAATTCCTTCTCGTTTTATAAAAATATTATAATTTTTAGGTATGATTATAATATTTTTATAACAGAGGGCAGTTTTATAGTGTTTCTTATTTATTCCTTACCTCATTTTTCAGTTCCATAGCTCGTTCATAAATTTCTTTTCCTGGTAATCCTTTTCCTTCCATTTCCTTAATCCATTCTTCAGCAACCGGCTTTAAAGCTTCCTCCCAGGGTTTTAATGTATCTCCAGTTAACTCAATAATTTCTGCCCTCTTGTTTTTAGTTAACTCAAGGCCCTCTTGACCCTCTACATCAAACAAACTGCCAGCTTTAATAGATAAGTCTGTTCCTATTAAACTATTTAAAGCCTCTTTATCAGCATCAGAAAAACTTTCAAACTTATCTTTATTCATAACAGAAAAGAACGGTTGTGCTGAAAAGTTTCCAATTGTTACGTACTTTACAATTTCATAGAAGTTAAAGTTTTTCAATGCTTCTAATGGGACAAATGCAGCATCTACAACCCCTCTTTGTAAGGCTTCATACACTTCAGGCATAGGTATAGAAACAGGAGTGGCACCTAAAGCTTCCAATATTTTAGCACCAGTTTGTGAAGGGGTTCGAACCCGAAGTCCTTTCAAATCTTCCGGTTTTTCAATCTTATATTTTGTACTAACTAATTGTGCCGATTCTGGTGTAAAAATAAATAGCGGGTATGTTTCTGAATGCTCTGCTTGAATTTCTGGAAATTCACTATATAGATTTGCTATTATTGTTGCACCATTTTTTGCTTTCTCTACTAAAAAGGGTAATTCTAATACAGATACAAGTGGAAATCTACCTGGTGTATATCCATGAACACTCAAACCGATATCTGCTTCACCAGTAACAACCATATCATAATGTGCTCCTGGATCGCCTAAAGCATTAGCCGGATACATTTCAAATTCAAAATTAGATTCGGCCTTATTATTTAAATCCGTTTCCAATTCTTTAAATACTTGTGTTTCAATTGGATGATTACCAGGTAAAAAATGAGAGACAACTAAATTGTAAGATTTTTTACCACTATCCTCATTCGAAGCATTTTCTGTTCCTCCACACGCTGACATTAGTAGTGTTGAGGCTAAAACTGCACTTAATAATACTTTTTTATTTTTAAATAGTTTCTTCATTTCTTCCCATCCTTTACATTAATTTATAGTGTATTTATGATTCATTCATAAGAAGCACCGGTTTGAGTACAGTGCCATTATTCATCTCTTCTACTGCTTTATTAATATCCTTAAATTCATAAAAAGTAATCAATTTATCAAATGGAAAGATCCCTTGTTTATATAAATCGATTAATTTCGGAATAAACAGCTGTGGAATACTGTGCCCTTGAATAACACCAGTAACCGTTTTTTCAAATACTAGTTTATTCATATTTAATGTTACATCTGTACCTGTAGGTGATCCACCAACTAAAGCAACAATTCCCCCTATAGAAAGGCTATCTGTTGCTTGTCGCAATACTTCGGGCCTACCACTTGTATCAACACCGTAGTCTATACCGCCGTCTGTTATTTCGATTATACGTTGTATAACATTTTCATCCCTACCGTTTATAACATGGGTAGCACCTAATTCTTTTGCTAATGTAAGACGATTTTCATGTACATCTATTCCGATTATTATTTTACAACCAGCTATCCGAGCTGCCATAATGGCACTTAGTCCTACGGAACCGCAACCAAATACCGCTAAGTTAGAACCAACCTCCGGTTTAAGTTTATTAAAAATGGTGCCACTACCTGTTTGAATCCCGCAACCGAGTGGTCCTAATAACTCCAGTGGAATGCTCTTATCTACTTTTACTATATTTCTAGCCGATACAATTGAATATGTTGCAAAGGAGGATTGACCAAAAAACACAGAAACCTTTTGACCATTATGATAATGTCTATGCGTACCATCTCCCATATGACCACCGAAGCTCACGTCATAAGCCCTTTCACAGCCATAGCCCTTCCCATTTAAGCAATGTCTACATTTTCCACAAGAATTGTAACTCATCACTACATGATCCCCGGGCTGAAAAGTAATTACACCTTCCCCGACTTTCTCTACTATACCTGAACCTTCATGTCCTAAAATGATCGGTAAAGGTACAGGTTTTTCTTGCCTTTGCACTCCTATATCCGTATGACATATACCTGATGCAACTATTTTTACCAATACTTCCCCATATTGCGGATCTTGTAAATTTACATCCTCCATAATACAATCTGAATTTTTTTCATGTGTAACAGCTGCTTTAATCAGCAATTTTTTCACTCCTCAATTAATATGTCTTCTATAATGCTTTAAAACGGAAACTTTCGCTCACATTGCTGAATGGACACCCATTTGGTCACTGTAAGCTCTTCCATAATCCAAGGGTTTCCAAATCGGCCCAAGCCGCTTGCCTTATTTCCTCCAAAAGGAATATTTGGACCACTGTTGATCGTTTGGTCGTTAATATGTGTCATGCCACTTTCAATTTGCAATGCAAATTCTTCGCCTTTTGCTAGATTACTTGTAAAAATGGAAGAACCTAGACCATATTCTGTGTCACTTGCTAAATCAATCGCTTCTTGATCGTTTTTTGCTTTAATAATTGTCACAATTGGAGCAAATGCTTCAGTCTGTGCTAGTTTACTAGAATTGTCCACATTGACAAATACGTATGGAGTCAGAATATTTCCTACACGTTTTCCTTCTAGCACGAGATCAATACCTTCTTGCTTGGCTTCTTCAATCAGATTCAATGACTTTTGAATTTGGCGTTCATTAAAGATTGGCCCGATAATCGTATTGGGATCTTTTGGATCTCCGTATGGTACCTGTTTAGCGCGCTCAACAAACTTTTGTACAAATTCATCATATACATCTTGATGAACAATCATACGATTAATACTCATACAAATTTGCCCATTGTGGAGAAACTTTCCAAATACTGCAGCGTTAACTGCCTGATTGATATCAGCATCCGACAGAACTACAAATGGATTGTTGCCTCCTAATTCAAGGATCACCCTTTTTAAATTTTGAACTGCAATTCCTCCAATATGTCTTCCTACATCTGTTGAGCCTGTAAAACTAACCAAAGAAGAGTTGCGATTCGTTATCATTTCATCCCCAATTTCATTGATATCTGTCAAAATTACATTTAAGACACCTTTTGGTAGCCCAGCAGCTTCAAAAGCTTTTGCTATAATAGTACCTCCGGACATGCCGACCTGAATATCTGGTTTATGT
>JAEWMK010000247.1 GCA_023457235.1 Bacillota bacterium | reverse complement strand
AGGAGATAAAGGAAACACAACGAACGTAGTGAGTTGATGTTGACTTATCGTACGGAGGTGAAGGAAGTCACGCTAGGCGCTGGGTGGCCGGAGCTAGCCAATAAGAAAAGCGGAAGCACCCGCTTACCGCCGTTCGGACTGGGGGCGCCAAAGCTAGACAATTTTTAATAATAAGGCTCTGTTATTATTCATTGTTGATTTCGTGCAGGTAAGGGAATTCATAGGCGGAGAAATTCCGGTTAATGTGTAAAGGGAAGGCTTAAGAGGCAGATATAAGCGGAGATATTCCGATTAACTGCTCAATATAAGACCAAATCCAAAGATTTGGCTACTATAACCGGAAAAGCTCCCCTTATTTTTAAGGGGAATATGGGTATTTCCCAATTTAAACGGAATTTTTTCGTTTATTTTTCAAACACAGTAAAATCAACATTCAGTAATAACATAGCCAATAATAAGCCCATGGGAGAGGAATCGAATATGGAAAGAAGTTTAACAATGGAATTAGTGCGGGTAACAGAAGCAGCTGCCCTAGCATCAGCAAGATGGATGGGAAGAGGCAAAAAAGAAGCTGCAGACAATGCTGCAACTGAAGCTATGCGTAAAGTATTTGACACAATTCCAATGCAAGGAACTGTTGTGATCGGTGAAGGAGAAATGGACGAAGCGCCAATGCTTTATATTGGTGAAGAGCTAGGCACTGGGCATGGTCCGGAAGTGGATGTAGCCGTTGATCCGCTTGAAGGTACAAATATTCTTGCAGCGGGAACTTGGGGAGCTTTTGCAGTAATTGCGATTGCTGACCGTGGCAACCTTTTACATGCACCGGATATGTATATGGATAAAATTGCTGTTGGACCAGAATGTGCCGGCAAAATTGATATCAACGTACCGGTTATTGAAAATTTAAAAGCTGTTGCCAAAGCGAAAAATAAAGCGATCGAGGACGTTGTGGCTATCGTTTTAAACCGCCCGCGCCATGACCAAATTATTTCTGAAATTCGTGAAGCAGGTGCCCGCATTAAATTGATCACTGACGGTGACGTTGCAGCTGCATTGAACACTGCCTTTGATTTTACAGGTGTGGATATTATGTTTGGTATCGGTGGTGCTCCTGAGGGAGTTTTAGCTGCCGTTGGTTTGAAGTGTCTAGGGGGAGAACTGCAAGGGAAACTTAAACCGCAAAACGATGAAGAGCTAAGACGCTGCCACGAAATGGGCATTGAAGATGTTGATAAAGTTTTAACGATGGAAGACCTTGTAAAAGGTGATGACTGCATTTTTGCTGCTACAGGAATCACCGACGGGGAACTTTTGAAAGGCGTTCAGTTTAAAGAAGGAAGCATTGGCACAACTCAATCATTAGTTATGCGTGCAAAATCTGGAACCGTTCGCTTCATCGACGGCCGTCACAGCCTAAAAACAAAACCTAATCTAGTAATGAAATAAAAGTCAAGACACAAACATCGGATGGAATTTTAGGCCTCGGTTTCGGGGCCTAAATTAAATTAAACAGAACAACTGTTTGACTAATCTGAAAAGTGTATGGTATACTAATTCTAATAGTCTACCAAGATGCAAATTGTTTTATAATAGAGATAAAACTACCAAAATCAACTTCACGACTATTGTTTCACTCTTCTCTTAAATAAACTTCCTTGCTTTTATTTTATTAATTCCTTATTTTAGGCTTTAAACATTTTTACTTTTCAAAAAATTAAAAGAGTGGTGTAAATATGTCTGTATCTATTTCTCATTTAGAAAATATGAAATTAAAAGAATTGTACGAGCTTGCCCGCGAATTGAAAATTTCTTATTACAGTAAGCTAAACAAAAAAGAACTTATTTTTTCAATCTTAAAAGCAAGAGCAGAACAAGACGGTTTACTATTCATGGAAGGTGTTTTGGAAATTATCCAGTCGGAAGGTTTTGGCTTCTTGCGACCGATCAACTATTCTCCAAGCTCTGAGGATATCTACATATCCGCTTCCCAAATAAGAAGATTTGATCTTAGAAATGGTGACAAAGTATCCGGTAAAGTTCGACCGCCGAAAGAAAATGAACGCTATTATGGATTGCTCCATGTTGAAGCTGTTAATGGTGATGATCCTGAAACTGCAAAAGAAAGAGTGCATTTCCCAGCGTTAACACCTCTATATCCCGACCGCCATATGGTTCTTGAAACACAACCCCAACATATTTCAACAAGAATTATGGATTTATTAGCTCCAGTTGGTTTTGGTCAGCGTGGTTTAATCGTAGCACCTCCTAAGGCAGGAAAAACTGTTTTAATAAAAGAAATTGCTAATAGCATTACAACTAATCATCCCGAGGCAGAATTAATCGTATTATTAATTGACGAGCGCCCAGAGGAAGTAACCGATATTGAACGCTCTGTCGTCGGTGATGTTGTAAGTTCAACCTTTGATGAAGTGCCTGAAAATCACATCAAAGTAGCTGAGCTTGTATTGGAAAGAGCGATGCGTTTAGTTGAGCACAAAAAAGATGTAGTTATTCTAATGGATAGTATCACTCGCCTTGCGAGAGCGTATAACCTTGTTATTCCGCCAAGTGGAAGAACATTATCTGGTGGTATCGACCCTGCAGCTTTCCACCGTCCAAAGCGTTTCTTTGGGGCGGCCCGTAATATTGAAGAGGGCGGAAGCTTAACCATTTTGGCAACTGCTCTTGTCGATACAGGATCAAGAATGGATGATGTTATTTACGAGGAATTTAAAGGAACAGGTAACATGGAACTGCATCTTGACCGCAGTCTTGCTGAACGCCGTATCTTCCCAGCAATTGACATCCGACGTTCTGGAACACGGAAAGAAGAGTTGTTATTACCGAAGAATCATTTGGACAAACTATGGGCAATCCGCAAAACAATGACGGATACACCTGATTTCGTAGAACGCTTCTTAAAGCGCTTGAAAAATACAAAAACCAACGATGAATTCTTCCAAAAGATGGACGAAGAAATGCGCGGGGTTACTAAAAGGTAATTAGAATCGAGAATGCCGAATTTCTAGGGTGTTTCTTGCCGGTTAAGGGCCTTTTGTACAAGCAATTAAGGGTAGAAATGTATTCTTGCATTACAAATACATTCCTGTTATAATCTTTTCATGTGCGTTAAGTTAAACTCTGTTTCCTCAGGATTCAGGGCGGAAGGAGATGAAAATCATGAAACAAGGAATTCACCCTAACTATAAAAAAGTAATGGTGACATGTGCTTGCGGAAATGAATTTGAGAGCGGATCAGTAAAGGATGCGGTAAAGGTAGAAATTTGTTCAGAATGCCATCCATTCTATACTGGACGTCAAAAGTTCGCTGATGCTGGCGGCCGTGTGGATCGCTTCAAGAAAAAATACAATCTTAAGTAATCATTTTTATTCAAGAATCAATGCCTGTGCTTAAGCGTGAGTGCTGAGTACATTGATTTTGGATAATTAGAATAACTGTAAGGGGCTGTTTCAAAGTGTCTATCTGCCATCCTTTAAGGGTGTAGATAAATCCGCATATCGGTATGTGGTGTTAGGCACATTTGAGACAGGCCCTTTTTACTTTTAACCTGCTAATGGAAGGGTATCTATTTTTCAGATAAAATTAAGCTGGAATTGTGCCTTAATGGAATAGATTATCCATTGAATAAGGTAGAATAGTACCGCTATTGTACCCTAATTGGTTTGATAATACATTTAGTAAGGTAGAA
>JAEWMK010000246.1 GCA_023457235.1 Bacillota bacterium | reverse complement strand
ACTGTGAAGCGCAGTAAATGATACGTGTAGTGCTGGCTGGGCGTTGCTTAATGTGAGTGGTAAAGGAAAACTCAAAGATTTCTATAGAACTATTAAAACTAAACCAGGATTAATAATGGTTTCTGCAGCCTTTATCGGAGGACCACTAGCCAGTACAGCTTATGTTATCGGTCTTCAAATGGCTGGTTCAATTGTTATTCCAATTGCTGCGCTCAATCCTGCAATTGGTGCTATTTTAGGTAAAATTTTTTACAAACAAGAATTAAATAAGCGTATTATGCTTGGTATTGCTATTTGTGTACTTGCAGGTTTTATGATTGGAAGCACAAGTATTGGTGGAGATGCTCCGGAAGGTAGATTACTTGGAATTTGTTTTGCTTTGCTTGCTGCTCTTGGATGGGGTTTTGAAGGTTGTGTAGGTGGTTATTCTACATCAATGATCGACTCCGAGATCGGTATTACGATTCGTCAAGTAACATCAGGTATTGCCAATTTAGTTATTTTACTTCCTATTTTCGGTTTGATGGCAGGGGATATTGGGCTTTCAGCTGATTTAACTTTTCAGGCCTTTACAAGTGGTTCTGCTATGATTTGGTTTGCTATTGCTGGCTTTTGTGCCTATCTTTCATTTATGACTTGGTATAAGGGGAATAGTATGTGTGGTGCCGCTCTTGGTATGGCTTGTAATGGAACTTACTCATTCTGGGGACCATTCTGTTGCTGGCTAGTTCTTGGCTTATTTGCTGGTATGGAAGGCTGGGGATTACCTCCTATCGCTTGGATCGCTGCTATATTGATGGTAATTGGTATATGGATTATCTCTATGAATCCTTTGGATTTATTCAGAAAAAAGGATAACCAAGATTATATGAACGAAAAGAATGTGGGTTAATTTGACCATATGTAAGAAAGGTGGGACGTTAATGAAACCGCTTAACTACGCTATTTTAAAGCACTTTACGAAAGTAAAGGAAGCTTGTGCAGAAGATGTTGTAGAAGCCTTAAAAGATGACTATGTTAATTTCAGAGCTTTAAATACAAAGGATGTATTGTCAGCTTTAATGACCGCTGAAGCGAACGGCCTTCTTGAAGAATCAAGATTTGAAATGGACCCAGAAGGTGTACTAAGAGTTTATTATCATGCACATGATGAGGGTGCAAAGACAATTAATAAATATATTAAAAATTGATTATAGTAACATTTTAAGTTTCGAGCAAAGAGGTGGGAATACGATGGTGTATAAAGGGGAAGCTGCATTAGGACTTGTTGAAACAGTAGGGATGGTCCCTGCAATTGAGGCTGCAGACAAAATGCTTAAGGCTGCTGATGTCGAACTGGTATCTTACGAAAATGTAGGCTCCACTCTTGTCACGATCATGGTAAAGGGTGATGCTGATGCAGTAAAAACATCAGTGGAGGCAGGTGCTGCTGCGGCTGCCGCAATCGGCAAATTAACAGCACACAATGTTATGTTGCGCCCTATTAAAAGTGTTGGTCAAATCGTGTCAATATATGATGTTGACAAATAAAAACAAGGTAAAGGACTAACGAAATATGTATAAAGGAGAAGCTTTAGGTCTAATTGAAACTTTCGGTATTGTTTTTGTGTTAGAGGCTGCTGATGCAATGGGTAAAGCTGCAGATGTTGACTTGGTTGGCTTTGAAAACGTGGCTTCCGGGTATATTTCCGTGCTGGTTCGTGGAGATGTTGGAGCATGTGAAGCGGCAGTAAGTGCCGGTGTAGCAGCTGTAAAAGATATGGGTTCTGAAGTTTATAGTTCGGTTGTTATAGCAAGACCACATTCTGATATTGAAAAAATAATAGCACGATACTCACTTGATAAATTACTTGGTTAAATTGCAATTTAAGTAAGGAAAAATTACGAAAGAATGAGAGGTTAGGAGATTGGATATTCGCGATTTTTCAATGAAGTTGGCGGAAGCAACAAAAAACATGTCTGTTGAAGAAAGAACGTCTTTAATTAAACTATTTGAAAGCGTTTCAAAGAATATTGAACAAGATGAGCCTAAAAATTTTACGGAAAATGGTAGCAATGGGAAAATTCCAAACGGAATGACCGAACGACTTAAGAGATTAAAAGAAAACTATATGAAGCAGATTCCTTCCATAACAACACACAGGGCTAGAGCCATCACAAAGATTGCTAAGGAAAACCCTGGAATGCCTAAGATAATGTTGCGGGCTAAATGTTTCCGTTATTGTTGTGAGACAGCTCCATTAGTAATTCAGGATGACGAACTTATTGTAGGAGCACCTAACGGGGCACCTCGCGCAGGGGCATTTTCACCTGATATTTCGTGGAGATGGTTAGCAGACGAAATTGATACGATAGGAAATCGACCGCAGGACCCATATTATATATCTGAAGAAGATAAAAGGGTTTTGCGTGAGGAGCTTTTCCCATACTGGAAAGGTAAATCAGTGGATGAATATTGTGAAGACCAATTTCGTGAAGCGGGTCTATGGGAACTTTCTGGTGAGTCCTTTGTTTCTGATTGTTCCTACCATGCATTAAATGGTGGTGGTGACTCCAATCCTGGGTATGATGT
>JAEWMK010000245.1 GCA_023457235.1 Bacillota bacterium | reverse complement strand
ATGGATAAAAGGAGGTTATCCATCATCAAACGCCCCCGGCACTGGATTTGGTTATGGATAAAAGGAGGTTATCCATCATCAAACGCCCCGGCACTGAATTTGGTTAAGGATAAAAGGAGGTTATCCACCATCAAACGAGGCTCGCACACCATTTGGCATCGTTAAAAAGCAACTATTCTATCATCAACCACAGCCTCCCCTCCCATCCAACTGAAAATCCCGTTCTCTACTCAAAAACCTCACGAAATTAACACGACTTCACAATTTCACCACATCTCAAACACAATTTCAACAAAAATTAATCAAAATTTCAACGCAATTCCGACAAGAACTGTACAAATTCGACAAGAGTTTCCGTGATTTGTATCACAGTTGCGAGATACATCCACTGGTATCTTTGGAATATGCAGAAATTGTGCAGATAATGTGCAAGATTTGCGAATTATTACTTTAATGTATGTTCAAAGAAATTAAAGAGAGGGAGGGTTGATTTATGAACAAGGGTTTTCGGTGGACACTCTTTTTAGTGGTCGGAATCGTGGTAGGATTTATGGCTTCTTTATTATTTAATAATGACAAACAAGTAGCAACAACTGAACCACCGCCACAAACGGAAACGGCAACTACAGAAACTGCAACTACAGAACCTGCAGAAGTAACAGAGTCAGCGGGACAAAACGAAACGGCTGAAACGGCACAACCTAATCTAGCAGACCATACAGATAATATCTTGGTCCAAAAAGGATGTATCGCCTGCCATGCTGTCAGTCCGATCGGCGCTAAAGGAAATGGAACAGCTCCGGATCTAGCGATTGCTTATGATGATGTAAAGAATCGGTTTGGTAAATCATTGGAGGAATTTTTAGCAGAACCGGAAGGAACGATGCAGCCAGTGCTTGAAAAAACACCGCTAACAGATGAAGAGAAGCAAAAGATTATTAGTACTATAAAAGAATACAGTGAGCAATAAAACTACGGAGGAGGAGTATAGAATATGAAATTTGGCAAATGGTATGTCCCTATGGTCATTGGGATTATTGCAGGTATGGTTGCCGGAAATGTTGTGATCCAACCTGATGGCCCTGCCCCAACAATGAGCAGTTCACAAATTGCATCTGCCCAAAATAAAGCATTTGTGCCGCCAGGGCAGCACGATGAGTACTATATGTTTTCATCAGGCGGTCACTCTGGACAAATGTTCGTTATCGGGGTGCCATCATTACGAAGAATACGCACAATTCCAGTATTTTCTCCAGACTCAGCTACAGGGTATGGATATGATGAACGTACGAAAGAGTTGATGGGTGGATTTTCTTGGGGAGATGCTCACCATCCATCATTAAGTGAAACAAATGGTGATTATGACGGCCGATTCGTTTTTCTTAACGATAATGCTAACAATCGTGCTGCTATGATTAACTTAAAAACGTTCCATACAGAACAGATTATTGGACCAATTCCGAATATCATGGGCCCACACTCTGCCGTATTCGTAACACCAAATACAGAGTATTTTATGATGGGTACAAGATTCTCTGTTCCAATGGATGGTTCTTATAAAACTCTAGAGGAGTATAGTGAATCCTATAATGGAGCATTACAAGCGATTAGTGTTGATCAAGAAACTGGTCATATGACACCTGCTTGGCAATTAAAGCTACCACCATGGAACTTTGACCTATCTGATGCCGGGAAAGGTCCTTCAGATGGCTGGGCATTTTTAACAACATATAATTCAGAAGAGGCAACTCATTTACTTGAAGTAAATGCTTCGAAAAACGAGACAGACTATATTCTTGCTATCAATTGGAAAGCTGCTGAGCAAGCCGTAAATGATGGTAAATTTGATGAAGTTAACGGCCAAAAGGTCATTGATCCTGAGAAAGCTCCTGGTATCGTTTATGCAATACCAGCTGCTAAAAGTCCACATGGTGTCGATGTAACACCTGATGGAAAATATTTTGTTGGCAATGGAAAACTGTCACCTATTGTTACAGCTTATGACTTTGAAAAGTTTAAAACAGCAGTTGAAAATAAAGATTTCACTGACGAGGTAAGAGGAATTCCTGTTGTCAATTATAATTCTGTAATGGCTGCTGAAGTTGAAGTAGGACTTGGACCATTGCATACACAATTTGGAACTGATGGCTATGCTTATACAACAAACTTCGTTGAAAGTTCAGTTGCAAAATGGAAAATTGGAGAATGGAAAGTCCTTGATAAAGAAACTGTTCATTACAGTCCTGGTCATGGATCAGCAGCTGAAGGGGACACAGTAAGTCCTGATGGAAAATACTTTGTGGCATTGAATAAATTAGCAAAAGACCGCCACTTACCAGTTGGACCATCACATCCTGAAAATATGCAGTTAATTGATATTTCAGGAGATAATATGGAAATTATCAATGAAGCACCAATTGATCCAGAACCACACTACGCACAAATTATTAAGGCAGACAAAATAAATCCAGTGAAGATTTATGAAAAAGACGAAAAGAATCCACTAGCTATTTGGTCTGAGGAAGAAGCTAGAGTTGAAAGGGATGGAAATAAAGTCACCGTTTATGGAATTGCTGTACGCTCTCGTTTCTATCCAGATGAAATTAAAGTGAATGAAGGCGATGAAGTTACAATTCACTTAACCAACATCGACCTTGACCAAGACATCACCCATGGATTTGGTATTAACTTATACGACATTAACTTTGAGGTACAACCTGGACAAACTAATACTATTAAATTTAAAGCGGATAAACCAGGGGTATTCCCGTTCTACTGTACAAACTTCTGTTCAGCGCTACACCAAGAAATGCAAGGTTATATGTTAGTTAAACCAAAAGAATAGTAGGAAAAGCGTAAGTGCCCGTTTAGCGACGTATAAACTGGAGCGCATCGACTGAGATAAAGGAAACACGATGAGTGCAACGAATCGATGTTGACTTATCGTAGGGAGACGAGTGAAGTTTACGAGTCGCTGGGCGCTGGAGCTAGACAATATTTTAGGGAGGAGATATCCTCCCTTTTACCGATAACTGGAGGAGTCAAAATGAAAACTTCAAAAAAATTATCCATCATAAGCCGAGTATTGATTATAGCTGGGGCAATATTTTTAGGTATTTCATCCTTATTGCCATGGTGGGGATTAGATTTAGAAGCACCACAATATCCGGAAGGTCTTGCGATTATTGTTCATCCATCTAAGCTATCTGGTGAAATTGATATTCTTAATAACTTGAATCACTACATTGGCATGGCAGAAATCAGTGAAGAAGGTTTTCCAGAGCTTCAATACATTCCTTATATCATTTGGGGAATTGTGATATTAACCGCGTTAACAGCAATTTTGGGAAATAAAAAACTGGCCTATCTTGTTTGTCTTTTATTCGTAGTCGGCGGTGCACTAGGTATTTATGATATGTTTCATTGGCTTAATACATTCGGAACGAACTTATCTCCAGATGCACCAATTAAAGTAGACCCATTTGTGCCACCTGTTGTCGGCGACAATACACTTGCCAATTTTACAACTTATAGTTCATTTCGTAGTGGCTTTTACCTTCTTGTGTTGAGTGCCATTGGTGTGTTCCTCGGTACATGGGGTGAGAAATTATGGCTAAAAAAATCAGCCTGATCTCTATATTTTTTTCAATCATCATTTTTTGCTTACTGGATGGAAAAGGCTATGCAGCAGAACTTGAGGTTGGAGAAGATAAAACGTACGATACGATATCGAATGCAATAGAACAGGCTGAAAATGGCGACATTATTAAAGTCTACCCAGGAAACTACAAGGAAAAATTAGAAATTACTAAATCGATAACATTGGAATCGATCGCGAAACATAAAGCGATTATTGAAGGTGACAATCAAAAACATGTTATTACAATTAAAAGCCCAGGTGTTGTCATCAACGGTTTTACAATTAAGAGTAGTGGTGAAAATTTTCTTGACAATGATGCCGGAATTTTAATTGATCAAAAAAATGATGCAGAAATCATTAATAATGTATTTGAAGATGTATTATTTGGCGTCTATATTGATAGTTCAGAAGGTAATTTAATAAAAGACAATGAAATTTATGGTTTGAAAGATAAGAAGTTTTCGGAACGTGGGAATGGTTTTCATTTTTTTAATTCTAAAAATAATTTAATTGACGGAAATATAATAACGGATGTTCGTGATGGAATGTATTTTGACCATTCGGATAAGACGACCGTCACTAATAATAAAATAAGTGGCATCCGTTATGGACTCCATTACATGTGGTCCAATGATAACAGCTTTAAACACAATTATTTTAGTAACAATGTTTCCGGTGCCGCTATTATGTTTTCAAAAAGGATTAAGCTGGAACAAAATATTTTTGAAAATAATCGAGGCTACAGGGCATTCGGGATGTTTTTTCAAACAGTAGAAGATAGTATCGTTGAAAATAATTTATTTTTCAATAACTCGATTGGCATTAATTCGGATTTATCGAGAGGTAACATCTTCAGGAAAAATACCATCGTTCAAAATGATATCGGCATGGAAATACTCGGCAGTAACTGGGATGATGTTATTTATGAAAATAGCTTTGTTGATAATCTTCAGCAGGCTTTGGTAAATGAAATCAAAATAAATGATAAGTGGTACAACGATAATAGAGGCAACTATTGGAGCAATTATTCAGGAATTGATATTGAAAAGGATGGAATTGGCGACACCGCGCACCATTCAGGATCAGCTTTTGAATTTTTTATGTATAAATACCCTCATTTTCGTTTGTTTGTTGAAAGTCCGACTGCCAAAATGCTGCAGACGGTTGATAAAATGTTCCCGGTTATTGAGCGGGCCGAAGTTGTTGACCCTTATCCACTTTTAGTAGATTTAAATTCTGGGGTCTTTTTAGATGATATGGAAACTGAAACAAGTAAAACGGCTGGAATGATTACTTTTTTAGTTTCACTTATAGTCGTTGCTTTTAGTATTCGTTTATTAGTTCGTGTATCTATTCGTTTTGGCAGATGATTTGCAATGGGGGGTAATCATATGGTTAAACACTTTTTTAAAACATTTTTTTTCCTTTCTTTGCTAGTGTTGCTGCTTGCTTCTTGTGGACAGTCTGAGGTTATCACACCTCAAGCAATTGATGAAGAAGTGGACATTTGTGAGGCTTGTACAATGATGGTGCAAGATAACCAGTATAGTGCCCAAATTGTTGAGCCAAGCGGGCAAATTTCTAAATTCGATGATATTGGCTGTATGGCCATGTATATAAATGACAATCTGCCTGAAGGCCAACCATATGTTAGAGATTTTTATAGTAGCGAATGGGTGGAGGTTGGTAATGCATCGTTTGTCTTTACAGACGAGGTCGAGACACCGATGAATTATGGTTTCCTTGCTTTTTCAAGTAAAACAAATGCAGAGAAATTTTTAGCGGAATCCAGTGGTGAAGAGATGCCTTGGAATCAAGTGAAAGAAACAATGAAAGAGCGGAGCAGTCATGATGAAAATAAACATACACACAATT
>JAEWMK010000244.1 GCA_023457235.1 Bacillota bacterium | reverse complement strand
GTGCAGCCATTTATGAACAAGAGTTAAAGCAATTTGAAAAGCAGCAGGAGGAAATTGCAAAATTAAAGGACTTTGTCCAAAAAAATATTGCAAGAGCGTCAACAACAAAACGGGCACAAAGCCGCAGGAAACAGCTTGAAAGAATGGAAGTAATGGACCGCCCGCTTGGGGATGAAAAGTCAGCCTCGTTTTCCTTTGAAATTGAAAGACAAAGTGGAAACGAAGTGTTAATGGTTGATTCACTAACGGTTTCCTATCAAGGGAAGGAGCCGATTTTAAAAAATGTATCCTTCGGGCTTAAACGTGAAGAAAGTGTAGCCTTAGTTGGGCCGAACGGAATTGGAAAGTCTACACTTCTTAAGGCGATTACAAAGCAGCTTGAAATCCTAACCGGCACGATCAACTATGGTTCCAATGTTAAGATTGGCTATTATGACCAACAGCAGGCAAATTTAACTTCTAATAAAACGGTCTTAAATGAACTATGGGATGAATATCCATTAAGACAGGAAAAAGAAATTCGAACCATATTAGGGAATTTCTTATTTAGCGGTGATGATGTTTTAAAAATAGTCTCTTCATTAAGTGGCGGTGAAAAGGCAAGATTAGCGCTTGCAAAGCTAATGATGCAGAAGGCTAATCTATTAATCCTAGACGAGCCGACGAACCACTTGGATTTGGATAGCAAAGAAATACTAGAAAATGCTTTAATTGATTACCCAGGAACAATTTTGTTTGTATCACATGACCGTTATTTTATAAATCGGTTGGCAACAAGAGTGATTGAGTTATCCACAGAAGGTCTGGAGTCGTACTTGGGTGATTATGATTATTATGTGAATAAGAAAGCGGAAATAGAGGAACTGGCACAACTCGAAAATGAAGCACTATCTTCATCCTCGTCAAAGAAAGTGATACAAACAATCCAGCCGGAATCGGACAAGGCAAAATATGAACAAGACAAAGAACAGAAAAGAAAAGATCGCCAGCGCCAACGTCGAATTGAAGAAATTGAACAGCAAATTGAACATATCGAAATGAAAGTCGCTGAAAATGATGAACTATTATGTGACCCTGAAGTTTATCAAGATTATGAGAAAGCAGCCGAGTTAACTAGTGAAAACGAAAAATATCATGAACAGCTCGAAATATTGATGGAGGAATGGGAAACTTTACAGGATTAACGTTCAGAGAAGATTCTTCTGGACGTTTTTTCTTGTGGAATTTTGTCAAACGCATTTCTTCCAAATGTGGGTATTTTTTTAATGTATTCACACTATCCACAGTGTTATTCACAGATAAGCCCACTTTTTTCAGGCTTTCCACAAAGTTATTAACATTATCCACAGAAAAACAGCGAATTATCCACATTTTTTATGAACACCCATGGGACCTATTATGTCGGATTTTGTTGGAGTTATCCACCGCTATTGTGAGTTGTGGATAAACTCTGTCCACATCCACTTGTATTAGAAAATAAAATCTGATAGCACAAAAAAGTTCTGGATTTTTTCAATATAGTATGTTTATTATTGTAATCGTCTTTAAAGTTTATAAAAATGGGGGGATCGTGGTGACGCTTTTGCTGTCCATCGTATTAGATGTTATACTTCCGGTATTTATTCTTATAGCCGTTGGCGCCTTTATTCATCGCAAAATTGGATTCAATCTTAGTACATTATCAAGTCTACTTACCTATTTACTCCTCCCTGTTGTAGCTTTCACCAACATTTACGAAAGTCATGTCAGCAGCAGTATGTTAGGATCGATTATGAGTTTTTGGGTTATACAAACCTTAGTTTTAATGGGAATTGTCCATGTCATATCCAAATTCGCTAAGTTTGATAAAGGGGTAACTGCCACTTTTAAAAATAGTGTTGTTCTTAACAATTCAGGAAATTTCGGTTTACCGATTAGCCAGCTTGTATTTTATGGAAATCCAGTTGGTCTTTCCATCCAAATCATTGTCATGACGTTACAAAATCTATTAACCTACACATATGGTTTAATGAATTGTGTGTCTGTTAATGCCGTAAGCTTTCGAGAAACAGTCATAACCTTTTTGAAAATTCCCGTCATTTACGCCCTGATACTTGGATTTATTCTTAATTCATTAAACGTGGATATCCCTTCATTCTTATGGAATCCGATAAAAAGCTTAGATAATGCCTTTCTTGCTGTAGCTCTAGTTACACTTGGTGCCCAAAGTGCTTATCTAAAACTAACCAAGTTCTCTTTGCCATTAACCCTAAGTGTGGTAGGAAGATTATTAATCTCGCCAGCCCTTGCTCTACTCATTATTTTCATTTTAAAATTAGATGGAACAGTAGCCCAAGGATTATTTATCGCAAGCTCCTTCCCATCCTCGAGGAACAGTGCACAATTTGCTTTAGAATACGGAACTCATCCGGAATATGCAGCGCAAGCAGTAATTATGTCAACCATGCTCAGTAGTGTAACGGTAACAATGGTCGTTTATTTAGCAAAGGTGATATTTTAAGATAACTAGTTTTTAAGTTCATGAACAAAATGTACTTAATTACATTTAAAGTTTTATAAACATTAAAAATACAAAATATTTATCATTTTTTGTATTTGTCTTAATATTAACTCAAGTGAAAGCGTTATTTTTTTGAAATCATTGAAAGCGTATTCCAAGGGGGTTATAAATATGTTGGCTACATTAGGCTACTTAATGGTTTTTGTCTTTATGTTTTTAATTATGTCTGGAAGAATGTCCGCCATTATCGCTTTAATTACAGTTCCCGTAACTTTTGCATTAATTGGAGGATTTGCTCCTGAATTAGGCACAATGGTGATGGATGGAATTGGAAAATTAGCACCAACAGGTGTAATGTTAATGTTCGCAATTCTTTACTTTGGAATTATGATCGATGCAGGGTTATTTGACCCGGTTGTTGGTAAAGTTTTAAAAATTGTAAAAGGGGATCCTGCAAAAATTGTAATTGGAACAGCTATTTTAGCGATGGTCGTTTCTTTAGATGGTGATGGAACAACGACCTATATGATCACAATTTCTGCGATGTACCCATTGTACGTGCGTTTAGGTATGAATCCGCTTATACTACCTGCCGTTACAATCATGGCTGCAGGAATAACAAATCTAACACCTTGGGGTGGTCCAACTGCGAGGGTTGTAAGTGCCCTAGGCTTGGATATGTATGATGTTTTTGTTCCAATGATTCCAGCAATGATTGGTGGAGCAGTGTTTCTTTTATTTATCGCTTATTTATTCGGTAAAAGT
>JAEWMK010000243.1 GCA_023457235.1 Bacillota bacterium | reverse complement strand
ATGGTGGAATCCATATGTGGTGCAAAATTAATAAGGAAGTAAATGATATCCAGCTACTAGAGGAATCGATAAAAAGAGGTGTAATCTACGTACCCGGTTCTATGTTAGGGTCGCAAAAGGGACATGTTCGATTTACATTTGCTAGAGAGAATGAAGAGTCCATTGATGAGGGAATTAAAAGATTCGCTCAAGCATTAAAGAGCTTTTGAATACTTTTATGAGGATAATGTCCAATAAAAGATCGTGTAGCACTTGTTAGGAAACAAGTAGTGAACAGCATCGAGTCCTGTTTTTTTCAAGGCAAACCTTCCGGAGGATAAAGAGGCTATTATCGCTGAACTGGATAAGTTCATCGAGAACTTTACTTCCGCACATGAAAACGCTCTGCATCAGTGAAGATCAAAGATGTTATTGGTCTGATTGCTAAACCTTATGGTGCACATAGAAAATGTTGCGGTGTTGAATCTAGAAAAATAAGATACTAAAAAATGTTTTGATCTAGCCCTATGTGGTATAATACTATATTAGATAAGGAAATAATAAAAAAGCCGTTGGGACGGGAATCCCAAACGGCATGTACAATTCAACGCTGCAAGAGCAGAACAGCTCTCTAGGTAATCAGACTATTGAAATAGACCTTAACCTTTGGCGAGGGGGTCTATTTCTTTTTTTAGTGTCATTAGCGTAATAATTACGCTGATTAGTGTTAGAGTGAAAACACTGAAATTCAATGCTAGGTTTGCTGCATCATATGACACCATAATAATCTCACCCCCTTTTCTATAGGGATGAGCTGACCGCCCCCGCGAGCTGTATGGAACTGTACTTGCAAAAATTATAGCATATAAATAGCAAGGTAAATGAATATTATTAGGAAAATTATATCTTCTGGTATTTAACCTTTAATAGGTAAAAAAAATAGTTAAAAAAGTTTAATAAAATTGAAAAAAATATAAAAGGGGCTGTCCAAAAAGTCAGTGAAAGCTGATTTTTTGGACAGCCCTAAAAGTTATGAAAGATTACGATGGTCTTAATGTGGTATATGAAGAAATAATAGAGGATATAAAAATACTTAACAGGTCATAATCCTATACCCAAGGTGAAGAATATGCTATTTAAAAATCGTGAAGTACTTGTTATGAAATAAGTGCTTTACGGTTTTTTTGCTTTTTGAGTAGAAATGGATGGGGATATGATTGGTGGATTGGATGGTTATAAATTATTTAATTCTTCTATTATAGAAGAATAATAAGTATTTCTAATTTTAAAGTTAACTGAAATAATTGTTAGTTTTGGAGGTTAGTAGGAATATGACAAGTGTTATTAAAATAGCGGCTCGAAAAGCACTGGAAAAAGTAAAACCTTATTCTCCGGGCAAGCCTATTTGGGAAGTGCAAAAAGAGTTAAGAATCGACCATGTGATTAAGCTTGCATCCAATGAAAATCCGTTAGGTCCTTCACCAAAAGCGATTCAAGCCATAACAAGTGAATTGGCTGGACTTAACCGTTATCCTGACTCAAATGCTACCGCTTTAAAGCTAGCAATTGCTTCTAAATATGAGCTATCACCTGAACAAGTAATAGTTACAAATGGGGCGGATGAATTAATTACACTAATTTCAGAAACTTTCCTAGAACAGGGAGACGAGATTATAGTTCCAACGCCTTCTTTTAGTGAATATGAGTTCGGAGCAGACTTAATGGATGCTAGAGTTATTCCTGTCCCACTTGGAGAAGATTATCAATTTAATGTTGAGAAAATCCTTTCCAGCATAACAGCTAAAACAAAATTAATTTATATATGTTCACCCAATAATCCGACAGGCACTTATTTGCCAAAATCAAAATTAGAGCAATTACTAAGGTCTTTACCGGAGCATGTCCTTCTTGTCTTAGATGGAGCGTACAGTCATTTTGCAACAGCTAACGATTACACAGATGGGATAGAGTACATTAAAAAGGGTTTTCCAATCATAGCTTTACAAACTTTTTCTAAAATCTATGGTTTAGCAGGCCTTCGTGTTGGCTTTGGATTAGCAGCTGAGCCAATTATTAAAAACATTTTAAAGGTCAAGGAACCTTTTAATGTAAATAGTATAGCGCAGGTTGCAGCTACAGCAGCTATAACGGATGTAGAACACGTTAAAATGTCCCAAGAAGTAAATAGCCACGGCCGAATCCAATTGTATGAGGCTTTTTCCGAGATGGGTTTAACCTACACAGAAAGCATGAGTAATTTTGTATTAGTGGATTTAGGACCTAAAGCAACGGATGTATATAATAAACTTTTAACAAAAGGAGTTATTGTTCGAAAAGGTAGCACTTGGAATTTGCCAAATTATTTACGGATCTCGGTTGGAACATTTAAAGAAAATAAAATGTTAATTAAAGAAATCCTTGAAATATTACTTTAAGTTTATAATAAACAAAAATTTGGAGGCATCAATTGTGAATGATCTTGCTACTAGATTGAATGCAACAATAAAGGAATCAAATCCTTTCATATATGACATGATGTCAGATTTAGGCAGAAGATTATATTATCCTAAAGGAATACTTAGCCAAAGTGCTGAGGCAAATAAGAAAGCAACACGGTTTAATGCAACGATAGGCATTGCAACTGAAAAAAGTATCCCAATGCATTATCAACATATACAGAACAAGTTAGAAGGGTTTGAACCTGAAGATGTGTATCCTTATGCACCGCCCGATGGGAAGAAAGAGTTACGTACAGCTTGGAGAGAAAAGCTACTTAGAGAGAACCCATCCTTACAAAATAAGAGCTTCAGTCTTCCTATTGTCACAAATGCATTGACACATGGACTCAGTCTCGCAGCTGATATGTTTGTAAATCCTAATGATACTATAGTTGTCCCAGATAAGTTTTGGGGAAATTATACGACTATTTTTCACGTTCGGAGAGGTGGAAATCTAGTTACCTACAAAACTTTTAATGAGGAAGAAAAGTTTAATACAACCGCACTTAGGGACTGTTTATTAAAACAAAAATCTGCAGGAAAAGCCATTGTATTATTAAATTTCCCGAATAACCCAACAGGTTATACGCCTGATGAAGAGCAAATGGAAAAGATTATTTCTGTTTTATACGAGGCTGCAGAAGAACAAATCAATTTAGTTGTTGTAATAGATGATGCTTATTTTGGTCTTTTTTATGAGAATTCAGTAAAAGAATCATTGTTTGGGAGACTAGCCTGCTTGCATCCCAGAATATTACCTATAAAGATTGATGGCGCTACAAAGGAAAGCTTTGTTTGGGGATTGAGAGTGGGTTTTATTACCTTTGCAGCTGAGCACCCTAACCTATTGGATGCATTAGAGCAAAAAACAAAGGGACTCATTAGGGGAACCATTTCTAGTAGCTCTCATTTGTCACAAACAATAATCTTACAATCTCTTCAATCAAAAGAATATGAAATTGAAAAAAAGGCAAAGTTCGAAATTATGAAAAGTAGAGCTATGAAGGTAAAGAAACTATTAAATCTTGATCGATATCAAGAACTTTGGTCTTATTATCCATTTAACTCCGGATATTTCATGTGCCTTAAGTTAAAGGAAGTGAATGCCGAAAAACTAAGACAACATTTGTTAGAGGAGTATAGGGTAGGGACAATTGCCCTCAATGCAACAGACCTTAGAATAGCCTTCTCCAGTGTGGAAGAGGAAGATTTAGCAGAGCTATTTGAGCTTATTTATAAAGGAACAAAAGATCTAACTCAAATAGAAAATTTGTAATACTAATTGAACTAATGAGTTTTCCTTATAACTCCACGTTATTTGCATACAAGAAAGGGGAAGTGTGAAATTGGTTTCCCAATTTGAAACACCATTATTTACAGCGTTAAAAGAGCATGCACAATATAATCCGATACAGTTTCATATTCCCGGCCACAAACAAGGGATTGGGATGGAGCCTGAGTTTAGAGAATTCATTGGTCATAATGCTCTTTCTATAGATTTGATAAACATTGGGCCTTTGGATGATTTACATCTTCCCAAAGGAATTATTAAACAATCTCAAGATCTAGCTGCAAAAGCATTCGGGGCAGATCATACCTTTTTCTCGGTACAGGGTACCAGTGGGGCGATAATGGCCATGATTATGTCTGTTTGTGGACCTGGAGATAAAATTTTAGTGCCGAGAAATGTTCATAAATCTATTATGAGTGCGATTGTTTTTTCAGGAGCAACTCCTATTTTTGTACATCCAGTAGTTGACCAGACATTGGGTATATCTCATGGGATAACATCTGATGCAATAAAAAATGCTATAGATTTACATCCGGATATCAAAGCTGTTCTTGTTATTAATCCAACCTACTATGGCATTTCTGGTGACCTTAAAAAAATAGTGGAAATCGTGCATTCGAGGGGCATCCCGGTACTAGTGGATGAAGCCCATGGGGCACATATCCACTTTCATGAGGAATTACCACTTTCCGCCATGAAGGCAGGTGCTGATTTGGCTGCTACAAGTGTGCACAAATTAGGTGGTTCACTCACTCAAAGCTCAATATTAAATTTAAGGGGAAATCTTGTTTCACCAAAGCGAGTGCAATCAGTTTTAAGTATGCTGACGACAACTTCTACCTCCTATTTATTACTAGCATCCTTAGATGCTGCCAGAAAATCGTTAGCGACTAAAGGACAAGAATTTTTAAAACAAACAATTCAAAAAGCAGAAGAAACGCGCAATAAAATTAACGCAATTAACCATCTCTATTGTGTGGGTCGAGAAATTTTAGGAACAAGTGCCACATATGCATTAGACCCGACAAAGCTTTTGATTTCTGTTAACGGGGTATACAGCTGAAAAGTGGCTTCGAAAAAAATTTAATATCGAAGTGGAATTATCGGATCTTCACAATATTCTTTGTATTGTTACAAACGGTGATACGGATGAGGACCTTTCAGTATTAGTACAAGCGTTAATCGAACTTGCACAGGGATATGAAAATCAGATTGCAGGGAATATAGACACTTCTGTGTTATTACCGAATATTCCAACACTAGCGATGACACCAAGGAAGGCATTTTATGCTGATACAGAGGTAATTCCCTTTGAAGAATCTGCTGGAAGGATTATTGCAGAATTCGTTATGGTTTACCCTCCGGGGATTCCAATCTTTATACCCGGTGAAATTATAACAGAAGAAAATTTGGACTATACAAGAAAAAATATAGAAGCTGGACTTCCAGTTCAAGGTGCCGAAGATGACAAATTTAATACAATACGTGTGATAAAAGACCGGAAAAGATAAAAATTTAGTGGGAGAGTGCGATGATGAAAATATCTACTAAACTGCCAGTCGTAAGCCGAATTTTATTACTAGTTGGAGCAATTTTTCTTGGGATTTCAATTCTATTACCTTGGTGGGGGTTAGAATTAAAAGCGCCACAATACCCTGAAGGGTTATCAATCGTTGTTCACCCATCTAAACTAAGTGGTGAACTTGATATAATAAATAATTTGAATCATTACATTGGTATGATGGAAATTAGTGAAGAAGGATTTCCTGAACTGAAATATATTCCATTTATAATTGGTGGCCTTGTTGCATTGATAGTTTTGAATATAATCCTAGGCTATAGGAAACTAGCTTATATCATATGTTTACTCTTTATAATCGGGGGTGCACTAGGAATTTATGATATGTACCATTGGCTTAATACATTTGGAACAAACCTTGATCCTAATGCGCCTATTGAAGTGG
>JAEWMK010000242.1 GCA_023457235.1 Bacillota bacterium | reverse complement strand
CCAATTCTCGAAATAGCCACCTTGTTTCCGCTGGGTCCATATAAAATTTTTCAAAAGGCTCATGGGTTGGTCGATTTAACAAGATGATAGGACCTGCCAAATATACATCGCCTTTTTCGAAAATCTTCCTCACACCGGGATGAGCTTCATCCGTTGTTCCATATACATACGATGCCTCAAGTTCCTTATCGTACAAAAACTTTTCCTTCAGCTGTAAAACACCGTAAACCATACCGTCGTTTCCCTTTAGAGCAATATTTACCCCAACGTCAAAACGCATAGCCTCCTTTTCTGAAACCGGCAATGTAATTGGAATACTCCAAACGAGTCCGTTCGCCAGCCTCATTTTCTCCAAAACACTTTCATAATCCCGCTTTCCAAGGAATCCATTTAATGGGCTAAATCCCCCAATTGCAATTAATTCAAGGTCGGAAATGCTCCAATCTGAAATGGTTAAGGAAGGCATTTTCACAGCCCTTGCCAAAAGCTCCTTCCTTTGTTCACCAGTCACTACTCTATTGATTAATTCACCACCATGAGGTGATATCGTCCATTTATTGGATGTAGACTGAATAATCATCTTAAACCTCCAGCTTTGATTTTTAGAAAAAAATGTGATGACCCAAAAATAACAAATTCAACAGCAAAGATACTAATAACCTATGAATGGTAGGCCAAAAGGGAAGTTGTCAACCGATAAAAAATCTTGGGACAGAGTTCTCGGTCCCGTGTCCCGCCGCCACCCCCATGTCCTGGTCCGCTGAAATTTTTTTGGGGGACAGAGTTCCCGACCCTTTGTCCCACAAAGCACCCAGCGTTTTTATTAAAAACTAGAATAAACATTCTCTTATTTAATTAAAGTTCAGTTGCTATAATGAAAAAGTCTTTGTCGAAAATGGACTTGAAAACAGTTATTTTGGAAGTAAAATTCATTCGGAAGGAGCTTATGATGAAAAATTCAAATGTAAGATCCATTGGCACCTACCTCCATTTATCCCAAAAGAAGTATAAATATGAAGATTTGAAGTACACCTGGAAGCAGGTACAAAATTATCTTGAAAAATATCTTTCAAAACCAAGCTTTGAAACATGGATTAAAAATACCGCTTTAATCAATATAGATGATTTGTCAGGTAAGGTTGTTATTGCGGTCCCCAATGAATTCGCACGTGATTGGTTGGAGACACGATACACAAAATTGATTAAGGAGGCACTCTACTTTTTAACGAATCGATTTTATCGAATAACTTTTATCGAAAAAATAGAGGCTGTACCAAAGGATGAGTTTGAACTTCTAGATTTTCTTGACACCTTAACTCTTCCACTTAACCCCAATAGGACGTTTCAATCATTCAATACAACTCACAATAATCTTTTTGCAAAAATCGCAGCAGAAACTATAGCAGAAATATTTAATAAAGCATACAATCCATTAGTTATTTGGGGACCAGCACACTCGGGAAAAACTCATCTACTACAAGCTGTGGGCAACGATATTATTTTAGAAAATCCAGAGTCCGAGATTATACATATTACCGCTGAACATTTTATTGACTCAGTTGAGCGATCAAATCGGCTGAACCAAATGAACATATTAAAAAGGAGTTTTCAAAAAGCAAACATCGTTTTATTTGATGATATTCACCTCATTGAAGCCAATGAAAAAATTCAATTTGAATTATCAAATATAATGATTGATTTGTTGAAAGATGGCATACAGATGGTGTTTACTTCTCTTAAAAATCCACAGGAACTTGATTTTTTCGCAAATCTAAAGGAACAACTCTTATCGGGGTTAGTAACTGAAATCGAACTGGAAAGCCTGTCACCTATCGCCATTCAAAATTCTGGTGAAGACACAAATACTATTTTAAAAATTGTAGAACATATAACTGTCAAAAAAAGTGAGGATAACCTCTATCAACCATCCGCTATTAATGAAGATAACGACAACTTGATATCAAAAATAAATCAACTTATTCAAGAGCAAAAGAAGACGAATGAGTGGCTAGAAAAAATTTTCGAGAAGTTATGATGGGACTTGGGGGGCAGGGATTCCCATCTGGCGGGACAGAGTTCCCAGCCCCGTGGCTCAAATTGAGCAAAAACAAAGGGCCAAGTTCACAATGAACTTGACCCTTTTGTTTTCTGGAACGGAGAACCCGCCCCCATGTCCCACCCCGACCCTGTGGCCCACATTTTACGGTTTTGTGCGGCTGCTTTTTTCTTCATTAATACGGATGTTGATGTTATTGATGATATTGTCGTTATCATCAGAGATCGCTGCTTTTTGTTTGACGTATTCGCCAACTAGGTCGCGAGCACGGTTTCCGTTTAATTTTACTACTAAAGAAATTTTGTCATTGTCTTCAACAACGGCTGATTCGACTTCGTAATCTTTGCCGTCGCCAATTACAAATGATAGCCTTGTTAATGTGTTTTTATCGATATCGTCAGTGAATTCGAGACTGACGATTGCTCTTGATGAGTCGTTTGTCACCGGTTGAACATAAACGAGCTCTGTTCCACGATACGTATCAATTTTCGGTGCAATGCCGTCCTGAACTCGAAGATTATTGATCTTAATCGTTTGACCGTAGCGTGTTTTCGTTTTAACTTTGCTGTCCGTTACCACATACACGTATTTTTTGTCATATCTTCCGTCAGCATCTAATTCATCATCAAGTTTAATGGTGATCACAGATTTTCCGCCAACTGTATCCATTGACATCTTGTAATCCAATTCCTCGTTCGAGTCGAACTTGCCATCACTATCTCGATCCCAGAATACGATAAAATCATCGTCATCAAAATTGGTTAGCTCCTCATCAAATGTTAACTTAATTGTTTCGTCATCGATAGCTTTTGCGGTCACCTGATTCGTGCTGAATTCCCCTTGAATGCTAAGCTTAATTTTGTTGGCGATGCTTTGAGTGCGATTGTCATCCGCATCGGCAAGGCGGCCAACAACGAGTTCAACATCATCCAAATCTTCATCGTCAACAGCATCGACTAGATCATAGAAATAGTCATCCCAAATACCTGCAAGCTTGCCCGTTTTTTCGATCAATATTTCTGCCTTTTTTCCATCATCAAAGGCGTTAAATGTTACGTTAAAGCCATCTATCTCACGCAAATCATCTAATAGAGCGGTTGTTTTGTTCACTTTTAGCTCATATAGATCCAATTGATTAATAGAATAGCTACCGGATGTAGACATTTCCCTTCCAAAATCAATGATAATCCGAACTTCATCTTCATCATCGTTCAGAATCATTTTTGCTGTAAAATCGCCTGGTGGCTTTTCGCTGCTTGTTTTAAAGCTGTACTCAAACTCGTCGGACACGTTGCCAACCAAGTCTTTTATTTTATCAGCCTGAAGTGTGAACGTCTGCTTCGGAAGTTCCCCATAATATCGATCAATCGTAAATGTTGCGATTTTGTCATTCGTCGAACTGTTTTCAAATTTGATATCTTTTATTTTTATAATCGTACCCTTGCCGTCTTTAAGCTCGTAGTTGTCAATGTCGTCGGCAATATCTTTTTTCACAGATTCAGAGAATGTCACCTTCATTTTGATGTTTTTACTGTCAGCGACTGTGCTGTCAACAAACTCCACACCTTCAATAGTTGGAGGCGTTTTGTCTTCCGTAACTTGGATCGCCTTTGTTGCTTTCGTATTTTGATTACCCCACAGGTCTTCAACCGCTCCATTTTCTAAAATAATATCGGTTGATTTAGTGATCATGTGGCTAGAATCAAACGTCAGCACAAGCTCGTTTCCATTTTGGACAACCGCTTGGCTTGGATAATGCTTACTCGATGTGTGATACATGTAGCCACGGTAACGCAATTTTATATATTTATCAAAAACAAGAGTGGCCTGATTCGGCTGAACGTTTTTAACCTCAACAAGCTGCGGAGCCGTCTTTTCATACTTCATTGTAAAATCAAAGCCTGAAGTTCTTAGCTCGTTGCCGGCATAATCATGAAGCCAGTCTTTATCCAAAAATTCAAGCTCGAACTCACCTTCACGAAGATTGTTTTCCAGCTCAATATGAA
>JAEWMK010000241.1 GCA_023457235.1 Bacillota bacterium | reverse complement strand
GTCCTTAATAATATTCAGGATCCCTATTCGGCAAAAATATTTGTAAACCATTATTTAGGTTCTCTTATTCAATATGAAGAGGACAAAAACACTGATCTGTTAGATACGTTGCGGGCATATGTAAATTTGAGAGGGAATTTAAAGGATACCGCCGAGCATTTGTTTATTCACCGCAATACTTTAAAGTACCGTATTCAAAGAATTAGAGAAATTTTAAATATGGATATTGATGATGGATCCAATTTCTTTAACTTCGTGCTAGCTTTTATGCTATATGATTTGTACGTCGTTAAAGAAAAATAAACTTTAAGCAATCGTATGGTATCGATTGCTTTTTTGATGCAGTAAACCGAATATAATCCAATTATTCAAAATAGACAAAAAAGTAATTTAATTTGGTCTACCGTGTACATATTCTTCCATTTGTCAAAATGTTAAGGTTCATACATGTATTGTAGGATCTTAGAAAGGGGAGAGTTTCATTGGAATATAAGTTTTTACAATGTGAGGTAGAGAATAATATTGCTCTCATAACTATCAACCGCCCACCTCTAAACCCTTTAAATACTCAAGTATTTAGAGAGTTTATTACATTGTTTTCCGAACTTGAGATTAATAATGATGTACAAGTCATTATTATTACAGGTAGTGGTGAAAAGGCGTTTGTGGCTGGAGCGGATATTCAGGAGATGAGTACTTTAGACCAAATATCTTTAATGAATATGAGCTCAATTTCAAGAGCAGCTTTTAGTAAAATCGAAAATATTTCAAAACCTGTGATAGCTGCGATCAATGGCTTAGCTCTTGGAGGAGGATTAGAATTAGCATTAACATGTGACTTAAGAATTTGTTCCGATACTGCAAAGTTTGCATTTCCAGAGATAGGATTAGGCATTATTCCTGGTGGAGGAGGTACGCAACGCATTCAAAAAATTGTGGGTCAAGGTGTTGCAAAAGAACTATTGTATTTCGGTGATATGTTTGATGCAGAACGAGCTCTAGAATTACAAATTGTGAATAAAGTAGTTCCGGCAAAAGAACTTTTAGCAGTTACAAAAGGATGGGCAGAAAGACTTGCCGAAAGGCCTCAAATTGCCTTACGGATGTTGAAAACAGCTGTGAATACTGGTGCTAACATCGATATTGAATCAGGTTTAACGCTTGAGGCGGCATGTTTTTGTAATGCGTTTGTTACAGAGGATCGAAAAGAGGGCATGCAGGCTTTTGTTGAAAAACGAAGACCTAATTATACAGGAAGATAAAAAAGTGAAAGATGGGAGAATCATAAAAAGGAGGCTTGAATTTGAATAGCAAGAGCATGAAGGTTTCCGAATTATTGGATCGTATTGTAGAGGGGTTGGACAACGAGGCTATATATGATGGTAGACGTCGGGTCACATATCGGGATTTGCAAGTAGAGTCAGATAAACTTGCAGTAGCATTACTTGAAAAAGGTGTACAAAAAGGTGACAAAGTCGGTGTATGTTTGCCAAATTGGCATGAAACAGTCATTTTATTCTTTGCAGTATCTAAAATAGGTGCCATAATCGTACCCTTTAATCCTAGATACCGCAAGCATGAAGTTCAACATATAGTCAAAGATTCTGGTGTAAAGATCCTTTTCATTAGTCCTAGCTTTATTGAATTAAATTCGATAGATGATATAGCTAGTGATGTTAATGATATTGTAACCGTTCGTTTTCACTTTGAAGGGCTTTTATCCTATAGTGAGCTGTTAAAAACTAATCGGGAAGGTCGACCTCCTAACGTAGTAATTGATCCAGCTGAAGATGTGTATGCGATTTTGTATACATCAGGGACAACGGGACTTCCGAAGGGTGCCATGTTAACCCATGATAATATTACATTGTCTTGTGAATCGTGTGCAGTGCGCAGTGAATCTAGTCCAGAAGATGTTTACCTTATATCGGTCCCTATATTTCACATTTTTGGTCTCGTAGTATGTTTGATGGCGGCTCTTTATTCAAAATCAAGAATTGTTCTTCAAGAGAAATATAGTCCTAGTGAAGCACTGGAATTAGTTGAAAAAGAAAGAATAACAATCCGCCATGGTGTTCCTGCAATGTTTAATTTAGAGCTAAATGTGTTAGAAAAAATAAAGTTTGATATTTCTACACTAAGAATAGGTATGTCAGGCGGTGCTCCATGTCCTGCAGAGACTACAAAGGCTGTTACAACAAAAATGAACATGATTAAGTCAAACGGTTATGGAATAACTGAACTAGGTTCACTTACCGCTACATATGGCACTGAAGATGATAAAAAGCTATATGAATCGGTTGGGGTGCCTTTGCCTGGAATCGAAATAAAAATAGTAAATGAAAATAGGGAATTACTATCTGCTAATGAAATAGGTGAAATTGCATGTAAGGGTTTTGGAAAACGAAAAGGATATTTAAATGCTCCTGAAAAGACGATGGAGACAATTGATAGTGAAGGCTGGTTTTATACGGGAGATCAGGGTTATCTTGATGAGGATGGATATTTATATTTTGTTGGCAGGAAAAAGGAAATGATTATCCGGGGTGGCTATAATATTTATCCGATGGAATTAGAAGAAGTGCTTTATAAACATCCCAAAGTGCTTGAAGCTGCCGTAATTGGTCTTCCTGATCCATTAATGGGGGAGTGCGTTTGTGCAGCAATTAAAATAAAACCAAACATGCAGGCTAATTCAGAGGAAATAATGAATTTTATGAAAGAGAACCTTGCTAGTTTCAAAGTCCCAAGTCAAGTCATTTTTCTAGAGGAGTTCCCTGTTACAGCTAGTGGGAAAATTCAAAAGGTAAAATTACAAGAGACTCTTGCTCAATTGGCAAACTCAAATAAGTAGCTATTAAAGTATAAAAAAAGGGAGTAAAGGAGATTGAGTTTGATGTTTCAGTTTACCGATGAGCAAATTGAAATAAGAAATTTATCTAGAAAATTTACGAATGAAGTCATTAAGCCTAAGGCAGCCCTGTATGATGAGGAAGAAAAATTTCCAATGGAAATTCTGCAAGAGTTACGAAAGTACGGTTTATTTAATTTAGCGATTCCAGAAAAATATGGTGGCCCAGGAATTGATAAGATATCTCATGCGCTCATTATTGAGGAATTAGCAAAGGGCTGTGCAGCAGTTGTTGTTTCATTAGAAGGCAATTCGCTATCTTCTTATCCAATCCAGGTAGGCGGAAGTGAGGAATTAAAAAAAGAGTATTTTGGGCGTTTAACCAAGGAAGGCCAGCTTGCATCTTTTGCTTTAACCGAACCCAGCGCAGGCAGTGATGTAGCAGGTATGTCTACAACTGTAAAGCGGGTGAGAAATGAATATATTCTTTCAGGAGAAAAGTGTTTTATATCAAATGCCAGCTATGCAAACTTTTATGTTGTTTTGGCAAAACAGCTGGGTGAAAGAGAAAAACAAGGGTATACAGCGTTAGTAGTTGATCGCGACCTGGAAGGTGTTTCTGTTGGACCTAAGGAAAAGAAAATGGGATTACGCGCTTCGGATACCGCATCTGTTTTTTTTGATGAGGTTAAAGTACCTGTAAAAAATAGAATTGGTGATGAAGGGGAAGGGTTAAAGGTATTTTTGCAAGCATTATCTTATGCCCGGCCTATAGTAGGTGCCCAAGCTGTAGGTCTTGCGCAAGGTGCATATGAAGCGGCACTTTTGTATTCTAAAGAAAGAAAACAGTTTGGTAAATCAATTTCCCAATTTCAAGCCATTCAATTTATGTTAGCTGATATGGCGATGAATATTGAAGCCGCGAGATTACTAGTTTATAAATCAGTATTTTTGCTACAGGAAGGGAAACCATCAATGTTGAATTCATCATTTGCTAAATGCTTCGCATCAGATACTGCGATGAAAGTGGCCTCCGATGCTGTACAAATTTTTGGTGGATACGGTTATATGCGTGAGTACCCTGTAGAAAAGTATCTACGCGATGCAAAAATTATGCAAATATATGAAGGAACTAATCAAATACAACGTGTGGTAATTGCACGAGAAATATTAAAATAATTTAATTTCTACACAAATGGTAACGCTTACAACGTTAAATTATGCGAATGAGGTGGGTAAATGAAAAAAATATTTATAGTAGCTTTAATCTTGATTATGTTTTTAGCGGGGTGTGGAGGCAATAAGCCTGTTACACAGGAAGGGGAAGGACAAAGCCCTGAGAAATCGGAAGATAAGGGCAGCGTTAAGATAGGGGTTTTGTTAGCTCAAACTGGACCTTTTGCTAAGTTAAGTGAAGAGGTAAAATTTGCACTTGAGCTTTACCTAGAACAAAGCGGAAATAAGCTTGGAGGCAGAGAGGTTGAGGTTATTTATGAGGACAGTGAGGCAAACCCACAAGTAGCACTACGAAAATTTCGTCAGTTAGTAATGAATCAGAAAGTGGATGTCGTTATCGGTCCAGAATCAAGTTCAGTGCTGTATGCATTGAGAGATGAAATTGATAAACAAAAAGTACTGACATTAGGCCCGATCACAGCAGGAAATGAGATCTCTTGGGAGCAGAAAACAGATTATTTTTACAGGTTTAACTTTTCAAATTGGCAAGGTTCGAATGCACTAGGTGTATATTCTCCAGAACATTTAGGGAAAAAGGCTATTGTTGTAGTGTCTGACTATCCAGGAGGTACAGAAGGTGAGCTAGGTTTTAGAAAAGAATTTGAAGCTAAAGGCGGAGAAGTAGTTGAAACGTTTAGACCTGCTTTAGGTGAAAAAGATTTTGCTGCCTATTTAAACCAAATGGCGCAACTTGAAGCAGATTTTATCTTCTCTTTTATTCTTGGTTCTGATGCGGTTAGATTTACAAAGCAAATGGATGAAATGGGGCTAAAAGGTAAATTTAAGCTAACATCTCCATTTTCTTTTGGTGAGGAACCATTTATGAAGGCTGCTGGCGCTTCATCTGAAGGACTACTATCAGCTGTTGTTTACCATCCATGGATCGATAATGAAAAGAATAAGCAGTTTGTAAGTGCCTATGAAGAAAAATATGGTGAAAAACCAACACAACAAAGTGTGGCAGGATATGATATTGCCCAAGCGCTAGATATGGCTATTGAAAAAACAAACAGCGTTGAAGCAGATGACTTGAGGGCTGTTCTCGACGGGATTACCATTGATAGCCCGCGTGGGACTTTTACGCTAGATCCTGAAACGAATAACCCAATTCAAGACATATATATAGTGGATACAGTGAAAGAGGGAGATGGACTAATCTTAAAAACGCTTGAAACATATGAGCAGGTTCAAATGCCACATGAAAGTATACATTAAGATTCCTTTTCAAAATGGTTGGGGGACAGTGTCCCCCTAAGGAGGTAATATATATTGAGCCTAAACATGTTTTTTGTTCAACTATTGACAGGACTTACATATGGGATGCTTTATTTTCTCATTGCCGTAGGCTTGTCTATTATTCTTGGGGTAATGAGTGTTGTTAATTTAGCACATGGTGCTTTTTTTGTATTAGGATCTTATATGGCATATTCTTTTTTTAGTCAAACGGAAAATTTCTGGGTTTCTCTTGTTCTAGCTATGGCAGTATCTGCAGCCATTGGTATTATTATCGAAAAGTATCTATTAAGACAAGTTTACGGTAAACCATTAGAACAAGCCTTACTTACATTCGGCTTAGCCTTTATATTTGCGGATACGATGAAATGGATTTGGGGAACGGAGATTCATATGTCGCAAACTCCTGAAATCCTCTCGCATACATTAGATTTCGGTGATGTTTTGTTTCCGATTTACCGATTATTCGTTGTTTTCATTGGGTGCGCAATTGCTTTTATGCTTTGGTATTTTGAAAGCAAAACGAGAATTGGGGCGATTATTCGTGCAGGTGTAGATGATCGCGATATGGTAAGTGCATTAGGAATAAATGTTGGAGTAGTCTTTACATGTGTTTTTGCTTTTGGCACTGCTTTAGCGGGTTTAGGTGGAGCCTTAGGAGGACCAGTTCTAGGTGTGTTCCCAGGTTTAGATTTTGATATATTAGTAACTTCGCTTATTGTGGTTGTTATTGGCGGATTAGGATCATGGAAAGGCTCGTTTGTGGCGGCCATCATGGTTGGCTTAATTCAAACGATAGGGCAAATATGGTTTCCCTCGCTGTCGATGGTTATCACTTTTTTACTCATGATTTTAGTATTAATGATTAAACCATCCGGACTTTTTGGAAGGGGTGAAGTACTGTGAAGAAACCCTTCATGAACGCAGCTTTAGTTTTAATACTAGTTTTGATTCTCCCTGTCATATTATCAGAATATGGTATA
The DNA here is from genome assembly GCA_023457235.1 of Bacillota bacterium. Taxonomy (GTDB): domain Bacteria; phylum Bacillota; class Bacilli; order Bacillales; family Bacillaceae_J; genus Schinkia. The sequence continues at coordinate 17,805 of JAEWMK010000241.1, read as the reverse complement.
TATTTAACCACTGAAATTTTTATTATGGCTATATTTGCAATGAGCCTTGGGCTAATTATGGGCTATGCTGGCCTAGTCTCGCTTGGTCATGCAGCTTTTTTTGGAATAGGGGCCTATACGGTAGCCATCGGTGGACAATATGTTCCAAATACGTATCTATTGTTGGTATTGGCATTACTATTTGCTGGTGCTTTAGCTTTGTTATCGGGCATGTTATTTATACGAGTTTCAGAGTTTTATTTTCTTATGATTACGTTAGCCTTCGGTCAGTTGCTATATGCAATTATTTGGCAATTAAAATCAGTTACAGGCGGGGCAGATGGTCTACAAATTTACACACCCTTTAATTTTGGATGGGGGGAAATCATTGATCCGTACCATATGTATTATGTGATAGCTGTCCTATTTACATTGTGTTATTTATTTTTAAAACTATTTGTCATGTCGTCAGCTGGAAAAGCTGTTCAAGGTGTAATGGAAAACGAATCCAGAATGAAAGCAATGGGTTATAATATTGCTGCTTATAAACTATTGGCCTACACAATCGCTGGAGCAATGGCCGGTATTAGTGGCGGCTTGTATTCTTATTATAATCTGTTTGTAAGCCCTGAGATGGTAAGTTGGATTTTTTCAGGCACCATTCTCATAATGGTTATTGTCGGTGGTAAAGGAACACTGCTAGGCCCAGCGTTGGGTGCGGCATTTTTCATTATTTTACAAAACTATGTTAGTGCTTATACAGAGCGTTGGCCTTTAATCATGGGAGCTATATTTATTGTTTTTGTGTTGTTAAAAAGAGGAGGTATTATACATTTACTCATGGATCTTTATAAAAAAATCCTACCTTCAAGAAATTCGAAACGAAAACTAGAAAGTAAGGGGGAGAATCATGAGCTTATTAAAAGTAACGGAGCTTCATAAATCCTACGGAAGCTTGAAAATACTAAACAATGTTAATTTAAAGGTGAATCGAGATGAAAGACATGTGATCATTGGTCCGAATGGAGCAGGGAAAACGACTCTGTTTAACTGTATTACAGGGACTGTTCCAATCAACCAGGGAATTATTGAAATAAAAGGAATTAATGTTAGTCATATACCTTCCTTTAAGAAAATCGAACATGGCATGTCTCGTACTTTTCAGAAAAACAATTTATTTTTAAACTTTACAGTTGAAGAAAATCTACAACTAGCGGTAATGTCACGTAAAAATTATCGTTTTAGAATATTTAAGCCATTGTTTAGTTATAAGGATATCAAGGAAGAGACTGATCAACTATTAAATGAATGGAATTTGTATGATAGAAAGAATGTTCTAGTTGATGAGTTGTCTTACGGTGAGCAAAGGCTCTTAGAAATATTACTAGCACTTGCTTTAAAGCCACAGCTCCTTTTACTAGATGAACCAACTTCTGGCATGTCACCTGCTGAAACGATGCAAACCATTCGTTTAATTCAAAATTTGCCACGTACAGTTTCATTATTAGTTGTCGAACACGATATGGAAGTTGTTTTTTCAATTGCTGATCGGATTACAGTGCTGCACCATGGAGAGGTAATATTAACGGGAACACCTGATGAAGTAAAAGGTGACCAAACGGTAACTGAAATCTATTTTGGGGGAGGGGCTAAAAAAAATGTTGGAGCTTGAAGAGGTTCATACCTTTTATGGGAATAGTCATATTTTACAAGGAATTTCTTTTTCAGTCCCAAGGGGAAAATGCTTTGCTTTATTAGGCAGGAATGGGGCAGGTAAAACTACGACGATTCACTCGATCGCTGGCCTCACACCACCAGCTAGGGGAGACATTCGGTTTGAAGGAGGTAGTATTACCAAGACACCTACCTGGAAAATTTCACGTCTTGGTATTGGGTTAGTTCCACAAGGGAGACGCATTTTTCCTTCCCTTACGATACGTGAAAATTTAACAATGTCAGCCAGATTAAGTAAAGAATCAAAGAACAGTGGGGCAACGAATTGGGATCTAGAAACGATTTATGAGCTGTTTCCTATTTTGAAAGAGCGGGAAAAGAATTGGGGCAACGAACTTTCAGGTGGTCAACAGCAGATGCTGGCTATTGGGCGAGCATTGATGACGAATCCACAATTACTATTAATGGATGAACCATCAGAAGGTCTTGCTCCAGTCATCATTGACCAAGTTGGTGAGGTAATTCGGAAACTTAAAGAAACGGGCCTGTCCATTTTAATAGTTGAGCAGAATATCGCACTTGCGTGTTCAGCTGCGGATGAGATTCTCATCATGAATAAAGGCCAAATCGTTTGGCACGGAAAGCCGGAGGAGTTATTGGAAAACAAAGAAATACAACACCAATATTTAGGTGTATAAGGAATTATCTTACTTATATATTTTCGTGTTCAAAAGAAAACCGACTCAAAACTCATTGCTTTGAGTCGGCTTATTGTTATTACTGTCCTGGATTTTCCTTTAAAACACCATTTATAAAAACCTGATATAAATAAATCACTATTGAAGAAGAAAAAGATAATAAAAAAAGTTGATTCCTCGTCATTCTTTTCATTTTATAGACACCCAATTTTTCAAAGAAATCTGTTATAGGATAAGCAAATAAATATCCTAAAGCTGTATTAGTCATTAAGTAAAGCCAGAACTTGTCAAAGGTAAATTTAAATACCCAAATAGGTAAAAATAAAAAGGGACCATAGGCAAAAGGAAAATTCGATGGTAACCTTGGAAAGATCGTTTCGGTTACCTTCCACCATTTTTGGCTTTCATTGGTTTTACTTAACAAAGTATAAATTAATGAAGTAAAAGTTCCCACTGGAAGGTATCGTTTGAATGAATCCCTGTCTAGTTTGAATAATGAAAACCAAGATATTAATAGTACACCGTATAAGATTATTTTTTTAAACATATTTATTTCATCCTTTTAATTATTATTTGCTCGATCCTTTGAATCCATTTATATAGGGATAAAATTCCTCATATTTTCTTTAAATATACATTATTTAATAATAATAAAACACTCGTTAAACAAACGAGTGTTCTTGGTTATTATTCAACCCATTATATTACTGCGGAAAAATCATTTACAAAATTACTGAAATGATGAATATGATGTTTCATTCTCTCCGCTGCCAATTTTGAGTTTTTCTCTTTAATCGCTTCGTAAATTTCATAAAGATCCAAAATTAACTCCTTCTTCAACTTTGCAGGACAATCCACATTTGTAAAGTATGGTGTCAAAGATAGTGTAATCGCTTTTATCGTTGTAATCACCATCCGGTTATGGGTCGCTTCTGCGATTGCTTCGTGGAATTTAAAGTCTTGTTCATAGAAAAGCTGGTCCGATAAAGTGATTTCTTTATCGGGAAGGCATTCCTTTAATACTTTCAAATCTTCCTCGGTCCTCCGTAAAGCCGCCAAAGAACAGGCTTTCACTTCAACGGTTTCTCTAACCTCGATAACTTCATCTATTGTCATTCCTTCAAGACTAAGTGAAAGGGTAATAAAATCACTGATGTCACTAATGAGATCATTCAGATTAATTTCAGCAACGAAATGTCCACCTCTTGCCCCTGATTTCGTCACGATTAATTTAGATGCACTTAATATTTTTATCGCATCACGAATGGTAGGTCTGCTTACTTGAAATTGGTCCGCTAGATCTTGTTCGGATGGAAGCTTATCGCCAGGTTTAAGATCCCTATTTATAACTGCTGTTCTGATTTGGTCTGCTATTTGTTCTGATAAGGTTAACAGTTTTTTATGTTTTAATGTCATGTTCAATCCCCTCAATCTCAATTATTTTTTTGAATTCTACTAAAAGTAAATTATTTATACAATTAATCCAATTATAGTAATTATAATATTCAGAAAAATAAAAATCAAAAATATGAACCAGAGGTTTTATTTTTGAAGATAAGTTTCAAAAAAATAACTACTGTGCAAAATTATTTTCGTACCTTTATATTTATAAAGGATTAATAAAAAAGTAGATGAAAACTTGATAAATTAAAATTAATCAAAATTTTTTAATATATAGATATAAAAATACAACTAAATGTAAAAATAATGAACATTTAAAGCTATTTACAAATGATACATCGATAGACTATTATTCAATTATTCAATTTAAAATATTTCGAAAATTAAAAAATATAAAAGAGGTGTAGATGTGATCATTACTGTTGAAAAATCAGAAAGGGATTATCGTTTAAGTCAAGTGAGATCCCTCTTAAAGAAAAAGAACTACAAGGCTCTATTATTTGTAGCCGATTCCTATCTAGGAAAAAAAGGTTCATTGCGTTATTTGTTTGATAATCATTTAATTCATCGCTATGGCTACGGTCTGATCTTAGAGGATGCCCACTATCAAATTCTTCCTTCCGGATTGCATTGGTGTACAGACAGACGAGTACCCGATACACTATTTCCTAAAGATCATGAAGCACTCGAGGTTGCCAGAAAGTTAAAACAACACAACGTGGTAATTGGAACAGTTGGAGTAGTCGGATTAAATAATACGATGAAATTAGAGGATTTTAAATTTTTACAACAGGAGCTACCAGGAATTCAATGGGAAGATGCCAGTATTGCTTTTGAAGAAGTTCGCTCTATTAAAAGTGAAGCTGAAATTACCGGAATAAAAGAAGCCAATCGGATCATCGAAGCGGGCTTTGATAAAATTATCGAAAATATCCGCATCGGTATGACAGAGGAAGAAGCGGTTTCCGTTGCTTATTCAACTGTCCATGCGTTAGGGGCGAAGGATACACTGTTCCTCACACTTTCTAGCGAGAACCCGGGAGAAGTTGAACCATATTTTTTAAATCCTAGACCTCGAGTAATTAAAGAAAATAATTACCTGATTGTCTCTCTTGAAATTACCGGACCAACTGGACATTGGGTCGAGCATTCGCGGATGTTTTGTTTTGGAAAGCGTGATGAGGAATTGGAAAAATTGGCCGGCCTCGTCGCTAAAGGAATTCAATATGCCGAAGGAGCGATGAAACCGGGCGTGAAAGTTACAGATATTCAGGAAGAAGTAGAAAAAATTGCGGCAAGAGAAGGTGCGATCTGTGGTCATTTGACTGGTCACGCCATTGGTATGGATGTCATTGAACGTCCATTTGTGGCTAGACAAGCTGAACTTTCCTTCGTCGGTGTGGAGGTCCCAACTGAGGAAGATGAAGAGTTGTTGTATTTGCAGGAGGGGATGGTTATCAGCTTCCACCCGCAAATCATGAATCAACAAATGAATAAATGTGCTTACATGTCAGATGTTTTTGTCATTACAAAGGATGGTGCAGAACGCTTATCTAAGCGTAATCACGAAGTAATTCTAATAAAGGATAGGTGATGTGAATGAGATACCGTATTGGCATTGATGTTGGAGGAACATTTACCGATTTTCTACTAACGGACCAGGAAGGGAATTCCAAAGTTTATAAAACACTATCAACCCCAAGCGATCCAACAATCGGATTTTTCAATGGGCTGACAGAGATGGCGCAGGAACATCACTTCGAACTTGAGGAGTTTATTCAAAAGATCGAACTGATTGTTCACGGGACAACAGTAGGTACAAACGCTACGCTTACGTATAATGGAGCAAAAACAGCATTACTTACAACAAAGGGTTTCCGCGATACGTTAGAGATGCGTCAAGGTCTTAGACCGGATGCTTACAATAATCAATACGTTTCGCCTAAAGCTTTTGTCCCTAGACATCTACGGATTGGCATCGAGGAGAGAATGGATTATCAGGGACAGGAGGTAGCACCTCTATCAGAACAAGACATTCATAATGCGATTGATTATATCCGTGAGCAAGGAGTTGAAGCGATTGCAATTAGCTTTATGCACTCTTATGCTAACGCTGAGCATGAACTTAGAGCCGGTGAAATCGTAAAAGAAAAACTGCCTAATCATTATGTGACACTATCAAGTCAACTTGTGCCACGCTCTCGTTTGTATGACCGAACGAGCACTACTGTGCTTAATTCATATATTGGACCAATCATACAAAAGTATTTAACCAATTTAACTAGGAAATTAGAAGATTATTGTTTTGGCGGTACCCTATTAATTATGCAATCAAACGGTGGGGTCGCAACCCCGGCAGCAACAATATTAAAAGCTGCAAACACACTATTATCCGGCCCTGCTTCGGCACCAGTCGCAGGAAGTTGGTATTTGAAGCCACACGGAATTATGGATGCGCTGACAATGGATATGGGAGGGACTAGTTTTGACGTAGCTCTCATTAAAGATGGTTATCCATTAATCCGAACGGAAGGTGAAATTGCCGATTGGCCGATTAGCCTGCCAACGGTGGATATTCATACAATCGGTTCAGGCGGCGGTTCCATTGCGTGGGTGGACGAAGGCGGTTTGCTTCATGTAGGACCGCAGAGTGCAGGTGCTTATCCAGGTCCAGCCTGTTATGGATTTGGAGCCCAGTTGCCAACGGTAACAGATGCCAATTTAGTTCTTGGGTATTTAAACCCTGATTATTTCCTGGGCGGAAAAATGAAATTGGATGTAGAAAGTGCCAAGCAAGCTATTAAAAAGCAAATAGCGGATAAACTAGGATTGACTATTGAAGAAGCTGCACAAGGCATCATTGATATGGTTAATGTTAATATGGCTAATGGGATCCGAGAAATAAGCACGAAAAGGGGTTATGACCCAAGGGAATTTCCGCTCGTTTGTGCAGGAGGTGCGGGTCCGCTACACGCAGCTGCCATTGCTGAAGAACTTGACAGCACTCTCGTTATCATCCCTAAAGAATCCTCAATATTCTGTGCAGCTGGAATGCTAATGTCGGATTTAAGACATGATTTTGTAAAAGTAAATCGTGCTTCCACTAGAGTCATAGAATTAGCACAAATCAATACTATTTTTCAAGAGTTGGCAGACCAAGGTGCACGTGTGCTTAAAGGGGATGGGGTCAGCGAAGAGGATATTCAATTCCATTATAGCTTGGATATGATGTATGCAGGTCAATATTTTCAAGTGAATGTTCCTTTTACTGCCGATGAAATGAAAACGATTTCAATTACCTATATCGAAGAAAAGTTCCATAAATGGCATGATCAACTATTTGGTTACAGCACACCGGAGATGGAAGTTGAGATCGTTAACTTTAATCTATCAGCCTTGGGGATTACAAAAAAACCGAATATGAAGCATACAGAATATCGCGGCGATTCAGCCCGACATGCCTTTAAAGGAATTCGTCCAATGTCGCATGGAGATAGCGGTAAATTAATAGATACACCGGTATATGATGGTGAGGCCCTTGTTCACGGCAACCATCTCATTGGACCGGCTATCATCGAACAAAAAGTAACAACAATTATTGTCTCCGACTACTTTAACGTGATCTGTGATAAAAATGATAATTACATTTTATATAGCAAAAAGATGGGGGCAGAATCTGTCCTACACTTTATCGAAGAGAACCGAGGTGTCATTTATGAGTGAGAACAAAAAAACGGCTATTAATCCGATTCTAGCATCTGTTATTCAACGTCGTCTAAATGCCGTAACCCATGATATGGCAAAGGTGCTACAGCAAACATCACGCTCGCCTGTGTTCAATGAGGCCGGAGATTTTGTGACCGGATTATTCGACCATCAAACAAGAATGATGGAACAAAGCGCCAATATCCCGATTATTGGATTTGGAGCACAGCCGGCACTGCCATACATTATGGAATTTTTTAAGGACGATCTATATCCGGGGGATGTCATTGTTCACAATGATGTCTATGAGGGTGGAAACCAAACCCATGATGTTGGCATCTATAAACCGGTATTTTATCAGGATGAACTAGTAGGGTGGACAGTAAGTAAAGGCCATTTAACAGATTTAGGAGGCGCTACACCGGGAGGTTATAATCCACAACATACAGAAGTTTGGCAGGAAGCGATTCGCGTCCCTGGTGTGAAAATCGTTGAAAAAGGGAAGATCAGACGCGATGTATGGAAAATGTTGTTTGCTAATACCCGCGTCAAAATCGTTGAAGAAGATGTTAAAGCAATGATTGGCGCTTGCAATATTGGCGAACGGGGACTTTTAAAGGTCGTCGAAAAATATGGATTGGAAACATTCCGCAGCCATCTGGACTATATTATCGAAGCAACTGAAAAACAAACGAAAGAGATCATTCGAAAATGGAAACCGGGAACGTATTATGGCGTCAGCTATATGGTATCCGATGGTGTTGATCCACTACGAAAATATAAAATTGCAGTCAAAATTACGATAAGTGATGATGGGAAAGTAAAAATGGATTTTACAGGTACGGATAAACAAGCTCCGGGCTTTACCAATATGCCTCCGGCAGGAGCAAAAGCAGCCTGTGCCATTGCATACTTAATGCTGATCAATCCGGGAACAGAGATTGCTCAAAATGAAGGATTATTCTCATCATTGGATTGTTATTTTCCGCAAGGAAGTATCTTAAATCCTAATTTCCCGGCAGCAACAATCGTAGGTAATCAAATAGCGGATGTGTTATTGGAAGCGATTATGAATGCTTTAAAAGATGCGGTTCCAGACCAAGTAACGGCAGGATGGTGTAAAGCTTGTCCGCCGGTATTTACAGGAACGGACCCCCGCAAAAATGAGCCCTACTTTGATTTTGGTTTTATGGCAAAAGGCGGTCAAGGTGCGTTGGAAGGCTTTGATGGCTTCAATGGAATCGGATTTGCCGGGGCGGCTGGTTGTATGAGATCGCAAGACCCAGAGATGCTCGAAATTAAAGATCCTTTCTTTATGGAGGCATATGAGTATTTACCGGACTCTGCAGGTGCAGGAAAGTACCGTGGTGGATATGGCACCTATGTGAAAATTCGCATCGATGGTGATAACAATGCTGTTGGAACGCTTGGTGATGGAATGGAATATGAGGGTGCAAAATTACCTCATGGTTTATTTGGCGGCCGGGAAGGCACAAGCAACAATTATTTACTTTATTTTCCAGATGGCACTACCCAAAAGGTAGGCTCCAAGGACATGGTTTTCCAAGTGCCAAAAGGAACTTGGCTGGAAATGTACTGTGGCGGCGGCGGTGGCTACGGTTCACCGGCCTTACGTGATATCGATAAAGTTCAAGAAGAAGTTACAGACGGACTTTTATCAATTGAAAAAGCGAGGAATGAGTATGGGGTGGAAATTGATCCTGAGACAAAAAAAGTAAATCCCGAAGCTACTAATCTATTAAGAAAACAATTATTATCATAAGTTCACGTTTCAGACCCCACAAATAGCTTTGTGGGAGTCTGAAATCAATCGAAAAAATTAGTTCATTAGTAGGGAGGAGATATACAATGTCACAAAAACTAGAAAACATGATGGAGGACTATTCGCTTGAAGCTGTTCCGACGGAGATGAGGAGACCTTGGAACGAACTAGCGGCAGTAGGGGTGGGGATTGGATCCAGTCTTGCTGTATTGCTCACTGGTGGCTTAGTAACCTTTATGGCTGGTTTTTGGATGGGGATGCTAGCTGCTTTTATAGCATTTCTAGTAAGTACGTTTTTTTCTATTTCATTAGGTTTGATCTCTTTCCGTGATGGCTTTTCAAGCAATATCATTTCAAGAGCGTATGCTTTCGGGAAAAGAGGCTCTGCAATTGGTTCCTTGATTTGGGCGTTTATGATTATCGGTTTTCTCGGAATGGAAAGTGTATTAATCGGTAACTCGATATTCTTCTATTTTGATATAGAACCAACTTTAACTATTAAGCTTGTCTTCTATTTAATATTAACCGGAATTTGGATTGTTCTTTCTCTATTTGGTAATAAATTGGTTTCACGTGTGGCGCAAATCATGATTCCCTTGCTGTTTCTGATGTTAGTATTTATGGTGTTTTTGTTAATGAAACAAGGCTCATTAACAGAAGCTGTTAGCCATGGGATTCTTGTACCTAATATGACAATGGGGCAAGGTTTTGCCATTGCAATCAATGCTACCGTTGTTTTGGCAGGTTTACTGGCTATTGTTATTTCAGATTTTACTAGATTTTCGAAATCGCCACGTGATGTTGTGAAAGTGAGTGTTGCTTCGAATTTTTCATTGTTTGGGGTAACAATGTTTTTTGGAGCCGTCATTACTTATTTCGGCTATCAATTAACAAATGACTATTTCTTGAAGCAAGGAATGGATCCTGCTGCAGCTGGGATGGCCGCTATTACTAATCCTGGGATTACGCTTGTTTTAGCGGGAGGTTTTTGGGGACTATTAACGATCATTTTTTCTCAATCAAAAGTACAGGTAGGAAATTCCTATGAAGGAGCGCTTGCCCTTGTTAACCTGTTTGATACCGCATTTAATTGGAGACCTGGAAGAGCAGTAATGGTTGTTCTCGCTAATATTATCTCGTTAATTTTTATCTTTGGAAACATCCTTCATTATATTGAAGCGTTTTTAACATTTGGCAGTGTTTTGTTGTGCGTATGGGTGACGATTGTATTGACGGATTATTACGTGGTCAGAGGCAAATTGAATATTGGGCAAAAAGGAATTGACCAGCTTGATAATATCCCCGCTTTTAATTGGAAGGGATTAATTACATTGTTTTTAAGTACCACTACTGGTATGGCTATTTATCAACAGAACTGGTTCCAAGTACCATTTATAATCTCAACAGTTTGTGCCTTTATCTTATATCTTGGATTAAGTTTAATGAAAACCCAGGTTACTTCTTCAAAAGATAAAAACGCAACCGAAATTTCAAATTAATTTATTTAACATAAAAAAAGCAAAAAATTAGGAGAGATGCTGGATGTCAATTAATTTCGAACTAACACCGGAACAAATGAAATGGAAAGAAATATGTAAGGAGTTGGCGCAGGATTTTGCTTTACGTGCCGACGAGCATGATCGCAATCGTACTTCACCAGTTGAAAATTACCAAAAACTATATGAAGCAGGGTTATTTGGTTTAACGATTCCGAAAAAATATGGCGGCCTTGGTTCAGGTTTCTTAGGCTATACGATTGCTGTTGAAGAATTAGCTCAAGGCTGTGCAGCTACGGCGATGTCATGGAATATGCATGCGGCAGGGACAGCCGCGATCATGGAAAATCCCGACATTCCTGAAGAAAAGAAACAAGAAATCGCCGACCTTGCCATTAAAGAAGGAAAATTAATTTGTCAATCTGTTTCAGAACCAACGTCTTCCAGTTTAATTGGGCAATCATACACACCATCATTGGTTGCTAGAAAAGTAGATGGAGGTTATATATTAAACGGAAAGAAAGCGTTTGCATCGATGTTTGAAGCTAGTGACTATGTCTATCTTTTTGCCCATCCGGAGGGAAGTGATAACCCACAAAGCAGCATTGGCTTCTTCATTTTCACGAAATCAGAAGGTATAAAAGTTATCGATGTATGGGATACGTTAGGTATGCGTGCCACTCGCAGCAATACAGTTGAATATAATGATGTGTTTGTACCGGAAAGTGCTGTTCTTCATAAAACAGAAGAGTTTTTACAATCGTTTATCTTTAAAAATGCAGCATGGGCATTTGGAACATTTGCATCGATGTACTACGGAATTGGCCGCGGGATCGCAAACTGGGTGAAAGAAACGTTAACAACCCGCAAACCAAAGGGATATTCACAGCCGATGGGATATCATCCGGCGATGCGTTTACGTGCTGGAGAAATTTTCTCTGAAATGGAAGCGGCTAGATTAATGGTCTATTATGCAGCTTGGACACATGATACGAAGGGACCTGGACCGGAAACGTATGCCGCTTGTTTACGAGCAAAATATATTATGATGCAAGCTGTTAGCAAAACCGTTCGTTCAGCATCAATCGCTTGTGGTGCCCATGGCTTAGTAAAAGGATTGCCATTTGAAAGAATGGTCCGGGATGCCTTTACTGCTCCCATTATGCCGCCTAATGAAGATGCTGTCCTTGATCAAATCGCTGTTATGGATTTAGGGCTAAATCCGGCAGATCTACCTGCCTTTTTAAAGGAGGAGATTCGTGATGCAGAACCAGCAAAGGTTAACTAATAAAGTAGCGATTATCACTGGAGCCGGTAGCGGAATCGGCAGAGCAACAGCCCTACGATTTGCTGAAGAAGGAGCGAAATTAGTATTAAACGATATTAGTAACGCTAGATTAGAAGAGATAGCTGCCGAATTAGACTGTTCCGACAAATGTGCGATTGTAAGTGGAGATGTATCTTTGGAAACAACAGCGCAGTTGTTGAAGGAAACAGCCCTTGAGCGCTTTGGCCGAATAGATATTTTGGTTAATAATGCAGGGATTCATTGGATTCAGGATATAACCGAAACAACGGTGGATGATTTTGACCATGTGATCAATGTGAATTTGAAAAGCATGTTTTTAAATTGCAAAAATGTCATACCGGAGATGGTGAAGCAAAATGGTGGGGCTATCGTCAATTTGAGTTCTGTTTCGGGCTATGTTGGCCAAGAAATGATGGGCAAGAGTACATTCTTGTATAACATGACAAAGGCCGCAGTTTTACAGATGACCCGGTCGTTGGCTACACGTTATGCAAAAGATGGAATCCGCGTCACATGTGTTGCCCCTGGGGTAACGAAGACAAATCAGATCACAACAGACCATACTCCGGACTTAGAAGGATTTTGGCAGGCAGTTGAAGGTGTTCAACCGCTTGGCAGATATGCTGATCCAAAAGAGATTGCGAATTGTATTGTCTTTTTGGCCTCCGATGAAGCGTCCTTTGTAACAGGATCTTCCTTAGTTGTCGATGGCGGTTATTTATCTTTATAAAAATGAGGATGGTGGAAAAAATGCAGCAAAACAATAATTGGGATGATCTCATCAAGCATGATCGGGTTCATCAGAAACTCTATACTGATCCCGCAATATTTGCTGAAGAAATGACGAAGATCTTTGGCATGACTTGGGTGTATTTGGCTCATGAGAGCGAAGTGCCGAATGTAAATGATTACAAAACCGGCTACTTAGGAAGCCGTCCGATCATTGTGGTGAGGGATCGCAATGATGCATTCCGAGCCTTGTTCAATCGCTGTACTCATCGAGGAGCTACGGTTTGCCGCAGTGAGCGGGGTTCTGCCAAGGTGTTTACGTGCCCATATCATGGCTGGAACTTCAAAAACAACGGGGAGTTAGCCGGTGTACCATGGCCTAAAGCATATGGTGAGGATTTTGATACGAACGAATGGGGGTTAAAGCAAGCAAGAGTCGAAAGCTATCGCGGGTTTATTTTTGGAACTTTGAATCTAAATGCTCCGAGCCTAATCGATTATCTAGGTCAAGCTCGTGAATTATTGGATCAATGGCTTGACCGTTATGATGCCAAAAAAATAGTTGTCGGCAACCCTCATCGCATGGTTTATAAAGGGAACTGGAAATTAACATACGATAATGCTGCTGATGGATATCATGTATCGTTTTCACACCGTTCATTATTTGAAACAGCCGGTCGTATGGGGGAAGAAAAAGATATGGCCTATTTTGCAGAGAGTCCTGATTATGGACCGATGGTTGTGCAATACCTCGGCAATGGCCACACGTTTATTGATCAGCGCCCGAATTATAAGGAGCCAGGTGATTTCTGGAAACAACAGCGTCCACAGCCAGGTAGAGAAGTATATGAGGAAATGATTAGGGAGCGCTATCAGGATGCCGCTGATAAGTTACTGGATCAGGCGATTGGCGCCCAGATGAATCTCAATATTTTTCCAAATCTTTGTTTGATTGGAAATCAAATTCAAGTGATTCAGCCCTATGCAGTTGATAAAACAGAGTTGATTTGGTATTCAACAACCGTTGATGGTTTGCCGGATGAGATTAATTTGCTGAGAATGCGTACCCAAGAAGACTTTCCTGCGTTTGGTGAGCCCGATGATATGACAAATTTTGAAGAGTGTCATCTTGGCTTAACGATTCCGGAAGTGGAATGGATTCATACAGGGCGGGGACTTGGGATACCTGGTCGGCAATCGGTGGATGAACACGGTGTTGTGACAGGCCCGGTAACAGATGAATTGCATATCCGAAACTATTATCAGGAGTGGAAACAATTAATGAGCCAGCCATCGCAGAAGACTCTTTGCGAAAACGCTAAAGGAGGTGTGTCCTCAGTATGATTAAGGATAGTTCAAAAGTTTCCTATTATATAAACAATGAATTCTATTCTGAGCTATTGGAAGGATTGAAGGATTGGGATTCTGAAGCAGGCAGAGCAAATCAAGAGATCTCCCGCGAAATTGAGCAATTTTTATTTCGCGAAGCGCGACTCATTGACGAGGGTAAAATGGAGGATTGGCTTGATTTATTCAGTTCCGAATGCCTTTATTGGGTGCCTATTACACCCGGTGGTGGAAATCCATTGAAGGAAGTTTCCCATGCCTTTGATGATCGGAGACGTCTCGAAGACCGCATTTTTCGTCTACGCACCGGCTATGCCTATTCGCAAATTCCGGCTTCACGCACACTTCGGATGATAAGTAATATCGAAGTGTGGCATGACGGCAGAGAGGATCAATTCCGTGTAAGAGCTAATTTCATGCTGAACGAATTTCGAGCGGGTAAACACAAACTATACTCAGGCTGGAACGGCTACCGTTTGAAAAAGGAAAATGGTGAATGGGAAATTGCCATCAAACAAGTGAATCTAATTGACAGTGACCAAGGACATGAAAATATGACATTTATACTATGAATTATCCGAATTATCTGAAATCTACTAATAAAGGGAGAGACAAATAATGAGTGAAATGTTAAAAGTAACGAACGATGGTTTTATTGCCCGTCATCAATTATGGAATGGAGAGCAAATTAAGGCAGCAGAAAGCATCATTGAAACAATTAAAGAGAAAAATCTGCGCGTGATCCGTGTAGCTTGGGCTGACCAACACGGCATCTCAAGAGCAAAGACGTTAACGGTGCCGGCTTTTATGAGCGCCCTGAAGGATGGCATAGATTTTAATACCGGTCCACTCTTTTTCGATACCGCTAACGCAATTGTATTTAATCCTTTTATTAAGGGTGGGGGCTTTGACTTAGAAGCAATGACGGGCTGCCCTAACTATTCCCTTGTGCCGGATCCGCTTACATTCCGTGTCCTTCCATGGGCACCGAATACGGGTTGGATTCTGTCGGATGCCTATTTGAAAACGGGTGAAATTTTACCTTTTGACAGCCGCCAAATCTGTCGCAAAGCTTTAAAAGCATTAAATGATAAAGGCTATGATTTACTATCAGGTCTAGAGGTAGAGTTCTCATTAACAAAAATCGTAAGTGATGAGATTAATCCTGAATTACTGGGAGCACCGGGCTCTCCTGGAGAGCCGCCAAAGGTAAGACCAGTGGCAAGAGGGTACCAATATCAATTGGAAGCACATAATGATGAAATTGATGAGATTGTACAACTAATTGTTGAAAATATTCAAGCACTTGGACTTCCATTACGTACGATTGAGGATGAATGGGGACCAAGCCAAATTGAAGTAACATTTGCGCCAATGCGGGGGATTGAAGCAGCCGATGCGATGCTTCTATTCCGATCAGCTGTTAAACAAATTTGCAAAAGACATGGGTATTTAGCAACGTTTATGTGTCGTCCTTCGATTCCGGGATTTTTCTCAAGCGGCTGGCATTTGCACCAATCGTTGGTTGATGTTAATACAGGGGAAAATCTATTCATGCCAGAAGTTGAGTCAGAATTCTTATCTGTACTAGGAAAGCAATACATTGCAGGAATACTGAAACATGCCCGAGCCGCAACCGTATTTACTACACCTACGGTCAACGGTTATAAACGTTTCAAACCGAATTCCTTGGCACCTGACCGTGCAGGATGGGGTGTTGACAACCGTGGAACGATGATTCGTGTATTAGGAGGATATGGAGATAAAGCTACCCATTTTGAAAATAGAGCTGGTGAACCGGCTGCCAATCCATATCTATATTTTGCATCACAAATTATTGCTGGCCTGGATGGCATTGAAAATCGCTTGGACCCAGGACCGGCAAGTAGTGAAGCTTATACAGATGAGCGCGAGGCGATTCCAAAAAGCCTTCAAGAAGCAATCGACTCCCTAAGTGAAAATACGCTTTATCAGAGTAAAATGGGAAAGATGTTTGTTGATTATATTATCAGAATGAAAGAAAGTGAAATATCCCGCTACATGGCCTATGTAGAAAATGAGAAGATTGAAGACTGTCAAAATATTGTAACTGAGTGGGAGCATCGGGAGTATTTTGAAATTTTCTAATACTTTAGGTGATCCCTTTAAAAGAAGAGGTGTCAGGATGAAGGTAGAAAAAGAACAAGGAAACATAGTAAATCTAGATGAAGATTTACGAAAACAAATTCAACGCCTCCAAAATACAATTCAAGTATACGAACAGCTGGCAGAGTCTATTCGCACCGCAGCTGTGATTGATAGAAGTATATATACGGGAGAAGAAGAATTGGATTGGCTTTCCATCGACCGTGATGATTATGCCAAAATTATGGCTATACTTTCCAAAATAGATATTTGGAAACCTTGGAATCACCCGATCCAACACCGGATCACAAAGTAATTGAATCCCCTCAGAGTGCTCCTCTGATGGGGATTTAGACTAAAAATATGAAAACTACGAATTTAGGAGTGGGAATGGATGTGCGAGTTACTTTCAGTAAAATCTGATGAAGCTATACCAATAGAATGGATTTTTCATTATGCAAAGCTTTTAGAAGAGTATGGTGTTGCTGGTTTTGGTTGGGGAGTTGCCTGGAAATGTGAAAACGGACAGATCCGCAGATATCGGGCGATTGAAGGTGTGAGAAATGATCTTCTTGCTCCGCAAACTCTAAAAGGGGTTGAAGCAAAAGAATATCTTGTACATTTACGCCGACCAAGTTTAATGAAATCAATGGCCTTTAATAATTCCCAGCCGTACTTAAACGTGGAACAGTCCTTAGCATTTGCCCATAATGGCTATTTTACTAACCATGATCAGTATCGGTCTTTATTTGTCAATGAATTGCAAGGGACTTCTGACAGTGAAGTAGGCTATCAATATTATTTAATGAAAAGAAATAAACAAAATGACCCAGCAACTTCACTTGAATTGACTCACCAGAAATTAGAGGGCAAAGCCAATTTAGTTGTATTCCAAAAAGATCAAGACACTTTTTTATATGCTGGTAATGAAGATAATCGGATGTATGTATTTGATCTTGAAGGAGTAAGATGCGCTTCAACCTCGCTCCATAGTCAAGATGACTTTTTATTCCAATCCATTTTTCCGACAGCTACTAGCATTCAACATATTCCATTATTTACGGGATGTAAATTAACTGAAGAACATATAGAAAATAAAACCTATCAAGAAGGTTCAATTTAGTAGTTTTAGAAATGGAGAGAAAATAATGGAAAATTCAATGTTTAGGAAAGATCGCTTTTTGCTTGGTACTTTCTGTTCAAATTGTATTGGGGGTATGACGATTACTAAAGCACCGGAAAGATGGGTGAACTCTTGGGACAATAATCTGAAACTTGCCAAGATGTTAGATGAAGCAGATATTGATTTTATGCTTCCGGTTGCACGTTGGATTGGTACCCCCGGTGAAGAAATTGATTTTCATGGCTCTGTTCTTGAAACTACGACTTGGGCAGCGGGGCTGCTGGCATCCACGAAAAATATTAGTGTTATTTCAACGATTCATACGGCCGTCAATCATCCAGTCATTGTGGCAAAGCAGCTTGTTACGATGAATCAAATTGGCAACGGCCGTGCTGGTTTGAATATCGTTGCAGGCTGGCATCGACCAGAATATGAGG